>NZ_JBFUGJ010000287.1:0-7646 GCF_056402975.1 Mesorhizobium sp. P3_A9
GGCGCGGATCGGCGACTTCGTCGGCAGCCGCACCGGCAAAGTGGTCGGCGGTGACGTTGCGGATGCAATTGCCGCTGGTCTGGATGGCGTGCATCTCGACGCTGGCGAGATCGGCCAGGATCGCCGGAATGTCCGACAGCGCCGGCCAGTTGAACTGGATGTTCTGGCGCGTGGTGAAATGGCCGTAGCCCTTGTCGTATTTGCGGGCGATGTGGCCGAGCATGCGCAGCTGCTTGCCGTTCAGCGTGCCGTAGGGCACCGCTATGCGAAGCATATAGGCGTGCAGCTGCAGATAGACGCCGTTCATCAGCCTGAGTGGACGGAACTGGTCCTCTGATATCTCGCCGGACAGCCGGCGCTCGACCTGGTCGCTGAACTCGGCGACGCGGGCCTGGACAAAATCGTGGTCGAACTCATCGTAACGGTACATGCTTCGTCTTTCAGGGCGCGTCCGCCCGTTTCACTCAAATCCTGGCTACGCCGCCCGCTCGGCCTGCTTGCCGAGATCGCCGCGGATGGTCGGGCCCGCGGCGCGGATCTTTTCGCGCAGCCGCACTGGCTCGACCAGGCCGTCGACGACGTCCGCGTCGATCAGATTGACGTCGACCACCTCATTGTCGGCATAGGCATTGGCGCCGATCGCTTCCAGGCGGTCTTCGGCCGCCTTGTCATGGGCAAGGTCGGCGTGGTCCACCGTCTCGGCCCAGCCGCCATCGGCGTACCAGACGGCGATGCCATCGGTCAGGCGGTTGGCGGTCAGTATCTTCATGGCTGAACTCTCTCAGTGGCGGCAATGGCCGCACCTTCGTGCCGCAAATCTTCGTGCCTGTGTGCCGCGAGCGGCTCTGACCGTTCAAAATTGGCGCCGGCAACCGCATCGCCGATAATGGTCATGACCGGGCCGGACAGATCGCCACGCGCTTCCAGCGACGGCAGGTCGGCCAACGTGCCGTGGAAACGGCGCCGGTTGGCCAGGCTGGCATTCTCGACCACGGCGACAGCCGTGTCCGGCGAGAGACCGGCTTCGATCAGCCGGCCGGCGACTTCGGCGGCGACCGAGCGGCCCATATAGACGGCGACCGTGGCGCCGGAAATGGCGAGCTTGGCCCAGTCGGGCAGTGAGTTGCCCTTGAGGTCGTGGCCGGTGGTGAACACCATCGACGAGGACACGCCGCGCAAGGTCAGCGGCAGTTCGAAATCGGCGGCGGCGGCAAAGGCCGCGGTGACGCCCGGAACCACCTCATAGGCAATGCCGGCATCGCGCAGCGCCGCCATCTCCTCGCCGGCGCGGCCGAACACCAGCGGATCGCCCGACTTCAGCCGCACGACCCGCTTGCCCTGTCGGCCGAGTTCAACCAGCAGCGCATTGATTTCAACCTGGCTCTTGGTGTGGCAGCCCTTGCGCTTGCCGACTGGAAGCCGCTCGGCATCGCGGCGGCCCATGGCGACGACTGCCTCCGGCACCAGCGCGTCATGGACGATGACATCGGCTTCCATCAGCAGGCGATGGGCACGCAGGGTCAGAAGATCCTCGGCGCCGGGMCCGGCGCCGACCAGGGCGATATGGCCCGCAGCCGGCGCGTCCGACAGCAGAAGATCCACAGCGGCGTCATGCGCCTGCGACAGCTGGCCGGCTTCCACGGCATGGGCAGGCGCACCCTGGAAAAAACTGCTCCAGAAGCGTCGGCGGGCATTGCCTTTCGGCAGCACTTTCTCGGCGGCACCCCGCAGCGAAGCGGCGAGCGTTGCCAGCGATCCAAGCGACGGCGACAGCATCTGGTCGATGCGGCTTCGCAGCAGCTGGGCAAGCACCGGGCCGGCGCCTTCAGTGCCGATGGCGATGGCGACCGGCGCGCGGTTGACCAGCGCCGGGGTGAAGAAATCACAGAGCTCCGGCCGGTCGACGGCATTGACGGGGATGCCCAGCTTGCGCGCGTCCGCGGCAACGCGGCGGTCAAGCGCCTCATCGCCGCTGGCGGCAAACACCATGACCGCGCCTTCGAGCTGCGAGGCATCGTAGGCTGCCGCAACATGGCTGGCGCCGGACTGAGCGATGAAGGCAAGCAGCTCGGGTTCGGCATATTCGGCGATAACGCGCAGCACCGCGCTCGACTGRCCGAKCAGCCGCGCCTTGGCCARKGCYTCYTCGCCGCCGCCGACAATGGCCACGGCTTCGCCYTCGACCCGCACGAAGACGGGRAAGGCRTTGAGCTTGGGCACGGTGTACGGCATGACAAGTGCAATCCGGGAACAGTGTCGCAGTTTTACGCCCGGGCGCGAAAAACCAGAAGCAAAGCACTCGCGCATCCTGGGATGGCAGGCAATCGCTTTTTCGCAACTGCGAAAGGCAGGAGAAAAATATTCCACATCCAGAGTATGAGCAGATTCAAGCCGCTGAAGCAGGCCTTGATTTCAGGTCTTTTTAGTCGCCTGCCATTTGTTTCGCAAAACAGTTTTTTCTAATTTCTACCAATTTAGTAGATTAAAGTCGTCCACGGGCTGCGCCCGTCTTTAGCGCCGTATACCGAGGTGCAATACGCAGGTGAATTCAGCTCAATCGGGAACTCATGCGAGGGCCGGCCGAGCATTTTGTCGCTCCACCGTCGATTTCACACCTCTTGCGGGTTGCATCACTGTCACCCCTTCCACCATATTGCAAACAGGCGGCGGCTCCGGGCGGCGCACATCCGACATCGCTAATTTGAAAGGCGCTCCATAGACAATGCCGCATGACACGCCCCTTATCGCCACCATCGTCGCCGGTCTGGGGCTGGCTTTCGTCTTCGGCGCTCTCGCCAATCGCTTCCGCATTCCGCCGCTGGTCGGCTATCTCGTAGCCGGCGTGCTGGTCGGGCCGAACACGCCCGGTTTCGTCGCCGATGCCGGCCTCGCCAACGAGCTCGCCGAAATCGGCGTCATCCTGCTGATGTTCGGCGTCGGCCTGCATTTCTCGCTGAAGGACCTGCTGTCCGTCCGCGCCATCGCCGTGCCCGGCGCCATCGTCCAGATCGGCTTCGCTACGGCACTCGGCGCTGGGTTGTCCTGGATGCTCGGCTGGTCGATGGGCGCCGGTCTGGTGTTCGGCCTGGCGCTGTCTGTGGCTTCCACCGTGGTGCTGCTGCGCGCACTTCAGGAACGCCGCATGATCGAGACCGAGCGCGGCCGCATCGCCGTCGGCTGGCTGATCGTCGAGGATCTGGCCATGGTGCTGGCGCTGGTGTTGCTGCCGGCGCTTGCCGGCGTGCTGGGTGGCCAGGAACAGGCGGATGTGCATTCGAGCGGCCTGCTGTCGCTRCCGGCCAGTTACGGCATCTGGGGCGTCGTCGGCATCACGCTGGCTAAGGTCGCGGCTTTCGTCGTCGTCATGCTGGTSGTCGGGCGCAGGGTCATTCCSTGGATCCTGCACTATGTCGCCCATACCGGGTCGCGCGAGCTGTTCCGGCTGGCAGTGCTGGCGATTGCGCTCGGCGTCGCTTTCGGCGCGGCAAAACTGTTCGGCGTCTCGCTGGCGCTCGGCGCCTTCTTCGCCGGCATGATCATGAGCGAATCCGAGCTCAGCCATCGCGCGGCGGAAGAATCGCTGCCTTTGCGCGATGCCTTCTCGGTGCTGTTCTTCGTCTCTGTCGGCATGCTGTTCGACCCGTTCAGCCTGTTCAGCAACGGCCTGCCGATCCTGGCGACGCTGGCCATCATCGTCATCGGCAAGTCGCTGGCGGCCTTCGTCATCGTCATCGCCTTCGGCTATCCCCTGGCCACGGCCTTGGTGATCTCCGCAAGCCTTGCCCAGATCGGCGAATTCTCCTTCATCCTGGCCGAGCTCGGCTTCGGGTTGAAACTTCTGCCCGAGCAGGGCCGCGATCTGATTCTCGCTGGCGCCATCCTGTCGATCGTGCTCAACCCGCTGATGTTCCTGGTCATCGACTGGATGAAGCCGTGGCTCGAGTCGCGTGCCGCCCGGACGGCACCGCCGGCGGACGCCAAGCCGGTCGGTCCGGCGACAGAACCGGGCCAGGTCGCCTCGGTTGCCGCAGCCTCCAAAAAGGAAGACGGACCGCCGCCGAAAACGGCACTCACCGGTCATGCCATCCTGATCGGCTACGGCCGTGTCGGCGGCCTGGTCGGCGCGGCGCTGAAGGACGCCGCCATGCCCTTCCTCGTCATCGAGGACGCCGACAAGACGCTGGTCAAGCTGAAGACGGACGGCGTCGAGACCGTCGCCGGCAATGCCGCCAATGCCGAAGTGTTCGCCGCCGCCAATCCCGAAGGCGCCAGCCGGCTGATCCTTGCCATCCCCAACGCCTTCGAGGCCGGCCAGATCGTGCTCAGGGCRCGCGCCGCMAATCCCARCATCAAYGTCRTCGCCCGCGCCCATTCCGATGCCGAGGTCGAGCATCTCAAGGGCCTCGGCGCCAACACGGTGATCATGGGCGAGCGCGAGATCGCGCGCGGCATTGTCGAAGAGGTGCTTGGCCACAAGCCGGAGACTGCTTGAGCCGTCCGTAGCCTAGGCTGATCGCACGAACGCGGAACCGCCATTCTGTGCGATGCTGCTGAGATATTGTGCGGGAGGCTTGCCGAGCGCCTTTTTGAACATGGTGATGAAGGCTGTGACGGACTCATAGCCGAGATCGCCCGAAACCCGCTGAACGCTTGCACCCGAAGCCAGCTCCCTGATTGCGACGATCAGGTGCAATTGCTGCCGCCAGCGGCCGAAGCTCAAGCCAGTCTCCTTCACCACGAGACGAGCGAGACTGCTCTCGCTCAGCGCGACGCGATTGGCCCACTCCGCCAGCGTGCTGCGGTCAGCGGGATCGTCCGCCAGCGCTTCGGCGATCCGCCGCAAGCGCGGCTCGGAGGAGATCGGCAGATGCAATTGCTGGACAGGCATATCAGGCAGTTCGGCAAGCAGGACGCTTCCCAGGAAAGCGCACCTCGCATCGTCCGGCGCACAGTCCGACAGTTCGATGATGAGCTCGCGCAGCAGCGGCGAGATCGAAAGCGTGCAGCAYYGGTCCGGCAGTTCGGCAGCACCGGGCTCGATGTAGACRAAGAAAATCCGSGCATTGGCSGTCGCGATGTTGCTGTGCTCCATGCSGCYKGGMAYCCACACMCCGCAATGCGGYGGCACCATCCACAGGCCACTGGGAACGCGGCAGGTCACGCCGCCGCCGAGCGCGAAGACGAGTTGCCCCTTGCGATGCCAATGGGCTGATACCTCCGCTCTGGTTTCGGGGACGTCGACGCGCACGGAAATCGCCGGCGCGGAAAACTCATCCACATCGAAATTGAGCCAGGGGTAGCGAAGGGGCTGTTTCATGATTGACGACTTTTAGCGATCGATTGCTTTTATATCTAGATTATTCGTCAGCGCAAATCGATAGGCTCGGGTCGTTCTCGCCAAAATTGGCAAAGGTGTACCCATGCTCGCGCTCACCGTCTCTTCCGACAATGCAGCCAGATTGAAACTCGCCGAGGTGGACGAGCCACAACCTTGCGCGAACGAAGCGCTGATCTCGGCCCACGCAACCTCGTTGAACCGTGGCGAACTGCGCCTGCTCACCATACGTCCGAACGGCTGGATACCCGGTCAGGACATCGTTGGGGTCGTCGAACGGGCAGCAGCCGATGGCTCCGGGCCGGCCGTTGGCACCCGGGTCGTGGCCTTGGTCGACGAGGCCGGCTGGGCCGAACGTGTCGCCGTTCCGACCGAGCGTCTCGCCGTCCTGCCGGAGGAAGTCAGTTTCGTCTCCGCCTCCACGCTTCCGGTCGCAGGCACGACGGCGCTGAGGACTTTACGTCATGGCGGTGACCTCACCGGCCAGCATGTGCTGATTACCGGTGCAAGCGGTGCGGTCGGCCGTTTCCAGATCCAGATCGCCCGCGAACAAGGCGCCTCGGTGACTGCCATCGCCGCCGCCCGGCATGCCGACGATCTCCGCGGCCTTGGAGCGGAGCAGGTGGTCGAGGCGATCGAATTGGCCGAGGGACCGTTTTCGCTGATCACCGAGTCGGTCGGCGGCGAAAGCCTCGCACACGCGATCGAACGCGTCGGCCCTGGCGGGACCATCGTCATGTTCGGTTCGAGCAGTGGCGAACTGACGCCGGTTGGCTTCCGCCAATTCGTTCCGGGCCATGAGGGCGCGAGGCTTCAGACGTTCGCCTACTATACGTCCGGTTCAGGCATTGGCGCTGATATCGCCTCGCTGCTCACTCTGGTCGCGGCCGGCCGGCTGGAGACCCGCGTCGCCTTGACCTTGCCGTGGACCGATATCGCCCAGGCCCTCGACGCCCTGCGGCAGCGCAGCTTCAGCGGCAAGGCCGTTCTCACCATAGCCGGATAGGCCGGCCGTTTCGGTCGATGGCCCGCGCCCCGGCACGGACTGGAGATGGCTGTTCCGCAATACGCAAATCAAGGCGCCCAGGCGCCAGCACCAGGTCAGGAGTCTCCAATGACGGTTAGAGAAATTGTCAGAACATCGAGCGGCCAGGGGCTTCTCCTGGTCGGCATCATGCTGATCGCATCGACGCTTCGCGCGCCGATCACCGGCGTGGCGCCGATGCTCGGCATGATCCGGCAAACCAGCGGCATCAGCGCCACTGAGGCGGGAATGCTGACCACCCTTCCCTTGCTGGCGTTCGCGGCGATCTCGCCTTTCGCGGCCGGACTGGCGCGTCGATACGGCATCGAAAGGTCCTTATTCGCAGCACTGCTTGTTGTCGCGACCGGTATTGCCCTGCGCTCGACCGGCCCCCTCTGGGCGCTGTTCGCCGGCACCGGCACAGTTGGGGCAGGGATTGCTGTCGCCAACGTCCTGCTGCCAGGCTTGCTGAAACGCGATTTTCCCAACCGGGTCGCCAGCCTGACCGGCTTCTATGCCATCGTGTCCGGGCTTTCGCAGGCATTGGCATCGACAGTGATGATCCCGCTCGCTCAATTGCCGGGGTCGAACTGGCATCTCTCGCTTGCTTGCACGCTGATCTTTCCAGTCGCGGCCCTGATTGCCTGGGCGCCTCAGCTTCAAATGCCAGCCGCCCCGGAGCGAGCGGCATCCTCCACGCAGGATCGTAGACACCTCTGGCGCTCGGCCCTTGCCTGGCAGGTGACGGGCTTTCTTGGCCTGACCTCGCTGGTCTTCTATGTGATCGTCGGATGGCTGCCCTCGATCCTGGCGGAGGCAGGCTATTCCGCAGCGGCCGCAGGCTCGCTGCACGGGCTGTGTCAACTGGCAATCGCGATCCCCGGTCTGCTGCTCGGCACCGCCGTCAGGCGCATGAAGGACCAGCGCGCCATGGCCATCGGCATGGCACTGACCACCTGCCTCGCGCTGCTCGGCCTGTGGCAGCTTCCGGCCCTTGCAGCACTTTGGATCGCGCTGTTCGGCTTCGGCGCGGGTGCGGCCTTCATGCTTGGCCTCTCCTTCGTCAGCCTCAGGGCCTCAAACAGCCAGGAGGCGGCAGCGCTATCGGGAATGGCGCAATGCCTGGGCTATTCGCTGGCGGCCACTGGCCCGCCGCTGGCCGGTCTTGCCCACGATGCGACCGGGACCTGGAGCCTGGCTCTGGGCGCCTGCGCCATCGCCACCTTGCTGATGGCGGTCCTGGGAAGCCTTGCGGGACGGGCGAGAACGATCTGAGCGCTCCAGTAC
>NZ_JBFUGJ010000288.1:0-7606 GCF_056402975.1 Mesorhizobium sp. P3_A9
GACCGGCTGCGCCTCACCATTCTCGGCTGCGGCTCGTCGCCMGGCACGCCGCGCATCACCGGCGACTGGGGCAATTGCGAYCCGGCCAATCCRMGSAACCGSCGCATGCGCACGGCRGCGCTGGTCGAACGGATCGCCGCCGATGGCCGTCGTACCACCGTGGTCATCGACACCGGGCCGGATTTCCGCGAGCAGATGCTGCTCGCTTCGGTCAAACGCATCGATGCGGTCGTCTACACCCATCCGCATGCCGACCATATCCATGGCATCGACGATCTGCGCGGCTACGTGCTCGAGCAGCGCCACCTGATCGACATCCATGCCGACCAACCGACGATGCTGCGCCTGCGGCAGGCGTTCGGCTATTGCTTCGAAACGCCGCCGGGCAGTTCTTATCCGCCGATCGTGCGGGCGCATATCATCGACCACGCAAAGCCGGTGGTGATCGAAGGCGAGGGGGGTGCCCTCACCCTCGAGCCGTTGCCGCAGTTCCATGGCGACATCATCTCGCTCGGTTTCCGCATCGGCGGCCTGGCCTATTGCCCTGATATCAGCGGCTTTCCCGACGCCACGGCCGAGCGGTTGCGCGGCCTGGAGATGCTGGTCATCGACGCACTGCAGTACAACACCCATCCCAGCCATTTGTCGCTCGGCCAGGCGCTCGACTGGATCGAGAAGCTGGCGCCGAAGAGTGCCGTGCTGACCCATATGCACGTGCCGCTCGACTATGCGACCGTGATGGCCGAGACGCCTGACAAGGTGATGCCGGCCTATGACGGCATGGTGATCGAAATTCCTTTTGAATCAGCGCGATAAACACGCCTGTTCATTGTGCCGTTYGCTTCCTTGGCCCGAATATCAGCAGCGTTCCAATCCGCTCATAGCCCATGCGGGGATAAAGCAACGCTCCGGCATGCGTCGCCAACAGCATCGAGCATCGCGCTCCACGAGCTTGGTCGTCMTGCAGCATTTTAGCCATCAGCGCCTGGCCGATACCGCGACGCCGSTGCGAAGGCTCGACATACATGGCCGCGCACCACGTGGCGCCCACGGCGTCTATGCTGCGCACACGCCCGACAATCTCGTCACCATCGACCGCCACATATTGGCGGAACGGCGCGCCGTCGCCAAGCAGATCGGCCGCGATCGGCCGCCTGCGAATGATCTTTGCAAATTGCGCCGCCCGGTCGACCGTCTGGACGCGCTCAATCGAGACGGCCGCCGGCGGGCTTGGAATCTGACGCAATGGCTGGACGAAAAAACCTTCCGTCCGCAGCAGCCGGTAGCCGAGAGCCTTGTATGCGGTTCGCGTCGGTCCATCCGGTTCGTCGTTTGCGATCACGACGGAAATGGCGAAACCCGGTCGCGCATGCTGCCGCACGATCGCATCGGCTTCCTGGGCAGCGACATCATGGACGACCCATTCCTCGCCACGGTAGTCGCGAGCATTCCTGCGCGGCGCATCACGCATCGCCCACAATGGCCCGACGCGGCTGACCTCGTAAGGAAAGGTGCGGCTTTTGTCGGTGCTGTAGCCATGTACGAACACCTCGATCGCCGATTCGATCTCACGCTTTGCTGCTGTCATCCACGCAGCGTAGCGTTGGCAATCCACATGAGGCAACAGACATCGAGAGTCTCAAGCCTATGAAATGCAGCAGTAATTTCCAACTGCTGGCCAATACGCAAGTTCCATAATCTATCTTATGCGACTTTCGGATGCGCACGTTTTGGCTCGAAGCAGCATCGAGATGGCGACCTACTTTGCTCCCACCCGTGTGACGCGWTAACCTCCCTGTCGACACATCATCAGGACCTCAAGAAAATGACCGCATCGTTTCTCGGCCTTCCCGATCGCCTTGCCGATGGCCGCACGCCTCGCGCAGTGATCTTCGGAGCCAGCCACGGCAGCACCTATCCCGGCGAGGACAGCAGCGGCTATGCCTTGGCCGCCGATGCCATCCGCGCAGCCAGCCAGGGCGATGCGCCGCTCGTCGAGCACTGGGATTTCGATCTCGGCGGCCCGTTGTTCGACGGCAAGCCGGTTAGCTGCGTTGACGCCGGCGAGATTTCGACCACCCTGCACGACAATGCCGGCAACCGGACCCGGATCGAGGCGAAGACGCGCGAGGTCCTGGCTTTGCCGGCCATACCGATCCTGCTTGGCGGTGACGATTCCGTCGTCATTCCGTTCCTTGCTGGCTTTGCTGACCACGGACCGATCTGGATCCTGCAGATCGACGCCCATATCGACTGGCGCGACGAGGTGCATGGCKAACGCTATGGCTATTCGAGCCCGATGCGGCGGGCGAGCGAGATGCCGCATGTCGCCGGCATGGTGCAGGTCGGCCTGCGCAGCGTCGGCAGCGCGCGCCGCGCCGAAATCGAAGCGGCGCAGCACTATGGCAGCCGTTTCGTGACCGCGCGCGAGGTTCATGCTCAAGGCGTGGAAGCGGCGCTCAGGCATATTCCGGACGGCGCGCGCGTCGTCGTCACTTTCGACTGCGACAGCCTCGATCCCGGCATCATGCCAGGCGTGGCGGCGCGTACGCCAGGCGGCCTCACCTACACGCAGGCGATCGACCTGGTCGCTGGCCTCGACAAGCGGGCCAGGATCGCGGGATTTGACCTTGTCGAACTCTACCCACCCGCCGACATGGACGGCCTGTCGTCCCTCACCGCCGCGCGCCTTCTCGTCAATGTGATCGGCACCATCGTCCGGCACGTTTGAGACCCGGCTATGTCGCGCCAGCCGCTGAAATGCGCCGATGCACGCCATCCAGGCTTTCCGCCAGCGCATCGAAGACGTTGCGGGCCGTGAGCTCGTTCAGGACCTGCTCATTGATGCCGCCGCGGGTCGCATAATCCTGCGCCAGATGTGTGAAGTCCGCATCGGGCGCTGTTTCCGGAGCATGTCCAAGCGCCGTGAAGAGCGCTGCGATATAGTCGCGCCCCTTCGTGTCCGGAACGCCATGCGCCTTCAGCCAGCGGTGGATCGTGTCGAGGTATTTGAAGTAGGTGGCATAGGTCGCTGTCGCGACGCTCAAGGCGTCGAACTCGCTGGGGCTCTCGACCTCGATCACCTTCCCCAGTCCAGCCAGCAATGCGGTCACCTCCGGATCAGGCGGGTAGATGATCGTCGCCCCCAGCCGGTGGGCGATCATCGGCATGGGCAGCGCTTTCGTCACGCGGCTCGCGGGCGCGGTCAGGCCGACTATTTCCTCGCGCGACAGCGTGGCGATCAGGCTGATGAGGTGGTGGTCGCGCCGAAACCGCAATTCGGGCAAGAGCTGAGGGGCAATTTGCGGCCGCACCGCCAGCATGACGGTGTCGCACGCATCGAGGACCGCCTGATTGTCGGCGGCGACATCCACATTCGCAAAGCGGGAGGCGAGGTCCGCTGCGATCTCTTCGTTGCGCGGCGATAACACAACCGATACCGGGTCGCCCTCGAGGGATTTGAGCCCGGTGACAATGGCTGAGGTAAGCGCACCCGTGCCGATGAAGCCTAGTTTCATTAGGTATCCCATGACGTTGATTTTCCGGCTGGTCGTCCGCTGGTCACCGCGGCCCCTGCTCCAGGCTGATCCGGTAGTTCAGCGAACGCTTCGCCCCCGGTTCGATCAGCATCACGCCAGGCTTGTCAGTGAATTCGCCATCGAAATCGACCGGGCTTGCAATACCGTGCCAGGGCTCGAGGCACAGGAACGGCGCGCCGCCGGGCTTGGACCAGATGCCCAGCTGCTCTGCCCCCTGCCATGACATTTCGATCGCCGGACCATGGTCGGCGGCGTAGCGCACGCTGGTGCTGGCGGGCCGATCCAGGATGACGGCGTCATCATCGAACAGCCGTTCGGACAATGCGAGCGTCCTGCCTTCGATCGGTGTCGCCCGCGTCTCGGCGAGCAGAAGGCCGTCCTTGAGGCGGCGGATCGGCGCCGGCTCATCGTCGGCAAAGGTCAACCGATATGCCTGCTTGGGCAATCCCGACAGCAATGGCCAGTTGAATGCCGGATGCGCGCCGACCGAGGCCGGCAACGTCTCGTCGCCGACGTTGGTGACCTCCAGGACCACACCAAGCTGCTGGCGCTCCAGCGTGTAGGTCACGGCAAGGCGAAAGGCGAAGGGGTAGTGCGCGCGCGTCTCGGCGTCGTCGGTGAGAACCAGCGTACAGGATCGAGACCCCCTCTCCTCCCACACAAAAGGCTTGTCACGGGCGAAACCGTGCTGCGTCATCGGATAGGTCCGGCCGCGATGGCGCAGCTGGTCGCCCTTCAGCCGGCCGACGATCGGAAACAGCACAGGCGAATGGCGCCGCCAGGCCGGTCCGGCCTGCCACAGGTACTCAAATCCCTGGGCGTCTTGGAGCGAGACCAGTTCGGCACCCTGCCCTGTTACAACAGCCGTTATGCCGTCGCTATGAAGCGTCTGGCTGTCCTGTGCCACATGTCCTCGCAGTGTTGGATGCTGGTTCGGCGGGCAGACTAGCAAAAGCTCTAGGGGACTCAAGGTGTGGACGGTTCTTGCCGAAACGAATTGTGGCCGGAGGATCTCTCCTCCGGCCACCTCTCCGCATCAAGGGCGATATGCTCGCCCTTGCCCACAGCGGACAGTGGTTATTCGCGCTCGCCGGTGAAGTTCAGCAGCAGCTGGAAGATGTTGATGAAGTTCAGATAGAGCGAGAAGGCGCCGAAGACGGCGAGCTTCTGGCGCGATTCCGCGTCGAAATTCTCGGCATACTGTTCCTTTATCGTCTGCGTGTCCCAGGCGGTCAGGCCGATGAAGACGGCGATGCCGATCACCGAAATAGCGAACTGCAGCGCAGTCGAACCGAGGAAGATGTTGACGATGCTGGCGATCATCACGCCGATCAGGCCCATGATCATGAACGACGAGAACTGCGTCAGGTCACGCTTGGTCGTGTAGCCATAGAGGCTGGTGGCGCCGAACATGGTGGCGGCGATGAAGAAGGTGCGCGCGATGCTGGTGCCGGTGAAGACCAGGAACACCGAGGCGAGCGACAGGCCCATCACCGCACAGAAGGCCCAGAACATCATCTGGGCGCTTGACGCCGACATGGTCTGCATCTTGAACGAGAACAGCAAGACGAAGGCGAGCGGCGCCAGCATCACCACATATTTCAGCGGGCTGGAGAAGATCGGCACATAGAGCGCCGGCGTCGACGACACCATGAAGGCGACCAGGCCGGTGACCACGAGGCCAAGGCCCATATAGTTGTAGACGCGCAGCATGTGCTGGCGCAGGCCCTCGTCGAAGACGGCTCCGGCCTGGGCGCTGGTGCCGACGCGATATCCCAGATTGGGCGTGTTCATTTGCAGTCTCCTTTGTGAATCGGTCAGTAAAGCGTTTTGGCGAGCGCCTCGGCGGCGCGGTCGAGGTCACGAACCCCGCTCTTGGCGACCACCGCATAGGCGACCTCGCCGATCTGGAAATAGGCCGAGGAAATGTCGCCCGAGGGCGCGACGGTCGGCTTGACCACGTCGAAGTTTCCCGGCCGGATGGCAAACAGCGACACCAGGCCCATGTCCTTGGTGTCAACGGCCACCTCGACGCTCGGGCCGAAGCGCGACGGATAGATCTGCACGTCGCGCACCTTCCAGTCCTTGGGCAGCGACGGCATGACGATCGCGGTCGCGGCGCGGATTTCGCCGGCATTGTAGTTGGGCGCTTCCGGCTGCGAGGGCATGGTTTCGCGCACCAGCGTCGTCCTGTGCGCGCGCACCGCCTCGTCGACATAGGCGGGCGGCTGCGGCGAAGCGACGACCTTGGTCACCGACATCGGCCCGATGATGCCGTTCGCCAGCCAGCCGGCGGCAATGAAGGCGGCAACGGCCGCGGCGCGCTGCAAGACGCCGAAGATGCGGCCGCGGACAAGCCCCCTCTCCAGCCGCCGCGCAGCATCAGCCGTCGCCGGCCGCGCCATGCCCTTGGAACCGGCAAGCGCCACGCGCAGTTCGTCGCGCGTCCGCAGATCCGACATCACGCGTGCTGCGGCCTCCGGCCGGGTCGACAGGAATGCTTCGACCTCGATGCGGCGCGTGACATCCAACTGGTCGTCGACATAGGCGTCGAGGTCGGTGTCGGTCACGGGGTCGACAAGAGCGGTCATTGCTCACCTCCCACAACCCTGAGATGATTTTTGCCACGTGCCGGGGCAGCATCCTCCATCTGGCGCAAGGCGGCGCGCGCCCTGCCAATGCGCGACATCAGCGTGCCCAGCGGCACACCGGTGGCATCGGCGGCTTGGCTGTAGGAAAGCCCTTCGATGGCGACCAGATGCAGCGCCGAACGCTGCTCTTCCGGCAAAGTGAAAAAGGCCTCCCGCACCTGCGCCAGGCGCACCGAATGCTCCTGCGGCGCCGGTGTGCTGGCATCGGCGAGGTATCCGGCCTGTTCGATGCGCGCCGCTTCTGAGCGCCGCGAGCGCAGCCGGTCGACAAACGCGTTGTGGACGATCGACAGCAGCCAGGCCCGCAGGTTTCCACCCGAGCGGAAGGTGCCGCGCCGCTCATAGGCACGCACCAGCGCGTCATGCACGAGATCCTCGGCGTCGGCACTGTCGCGCGTCAGCGACTGCGCGTAACGCCGCAGCGACCCGAGCTGTCCTATGATGTCAAAGCGTGGCATCGACCGTTTCATGCCCTGTTTACGGAGCATGTGGGGATTTTAATCCCAACCCTTGCAGTTTTTTCTTTGCCGGGTTCGCCGGAGGGTATCGTTCGCAGTACCCTCGCCCAGTCTGGCTCTCAGGTGTGAAGTGATTTTGCCGGCTTCGGAGCGGGTACACCGCAGGCACGCAACACCCATCTGCGGCCGTCGCTGCGAAAATCGGTGATGCTGAGCGGCTCGATGTCGATCTTCCAGGAGGCGGCAAGCGGTGCGCCGAGAACATGCAGGATCGCGGTGCGGATGACGCTGGCATGGGTCATGGCGATGGTGTGGCCACGCTCGGTGATCAACCGGTCTATCAAGTCGGAGGCCCGGCGAGCAACGTCGGCCAGCGACTCGCCGCCGTGCGGCGCTGCATTTGGGTCGCTTAGCCAGGCAGCGATCCCCTCGGGCTGCTCCGCCCGCACGTCGTCAAAGCTCTTGCCGGCCCAGCTTCCATGATCCTGGTCCGCCAGAAGCGGCTCGACCGATGCGTCCAGCGCCAGTGCCTCGGCGGTCTGCCGGGCGCGAAGCGAAGGCGCCGTCCACACGCGGTCGGCACGGCGCAACGCCCCGCGCATCGCCTTCGCCAGCGTCAGTGATCGCGGCTCCAACGGCTCGTCCGACGGGAATGCCCCCTGCCGGGTCGCGGCCGTGGCGCCGTTGCAGATCATCGTCAGCCGTACGAGCATGAAGCAGTCATCCCTTGAACCGCATTCGAAGCGATGCATACGCTGCGAATAGAATAGCGGCTACCGTTTCGATCGAAAGGCGGCGTCCCTCTTGGGGTGCCGCCTTTTGCGTTGAAGCAACCAAAACCGCTGGTGCATCACGTTCTATTTGCGTATCACTCCGCCGCGCCAACGGAACTATAACGATGTTTGAAGACCTGCAGCCAGCTCCCGCCGACAAGATCCTGGCCCTGATCGGCCTCTAT
>NZ_JBFUGJ010000289.1:0-7593 GCF_056402975.1 Mesorhizobium sp. P3_A9
CGGCGGTGGACCGGCTTCAGTCCGTCGCGAACATCGGGCAGCGCCCGGTGCATGATGGTCGACAACGCATAGGCAAGGTAGCGCTCTTCCAGCGCCTTCTTCAGATCGACCGGTTCGATGTGATCGCCACCGCCATCTTGAGGCGGCAAAACCCTTTTTGCCATGGGCTGGGACTAGCCGAGCGGGTGATTCGCGGCAAGAGGCGCATGTCGCGCGGAAGGACCTGCGCGCTGTTCTGCAACAGGAAACCGCAAGGTCGAGCTTGCCGGCCAACATCAACCTGTTACATGCCACATCTATTGCGAAGCACGATAACGCTCGACGGCCCGACCTTCATGCCAAATTCACTGCATTCTCCAATAGCATACGGTTCGGGTTTGCCTTTCACTGCGATTTTTGACCATTGTGCCGGGACATGCCTTTTTCCCGTCCAGTTCGTCACGGAATGGTGATGGCGCGAAGAATTGAAAAACAATTTCAGGACACTCTCAGGGACCTTGCGATGACAATCAAACGCTCAACTCTCCGGAAATTCGCTCTTTCGACCTTCTTGTTCACACTGCCGCTGAATGCGGCCCTTGCCCAGGACGCGGCGGTTGCCGACCGTCTGAAGGCGGCGCTGGCCGCCCAGGGCGTCGATATCTCCTGGACCGGCGTGACCGGCGACRACACCAGYWTGGTGCTGCAAGGCGTKGCCWTCAARCCGGCGGCGGAAAAGGAAGCCCTCACCATCGGTGACGTCAAGCTTGAGGGTGTGACCGCCGCCAATGGCGGCTTCGACATCGGCACGGTGTCGACCTCGGCCTTCGAGCATAGCAAGGACGGCGTCACCCTCAATCTCAGCCCCTTCGTCATCCACGACATGACGGTTCCGGCCGACGGCGCTACTGGCCCGCTCGGTGCGCTGATGATCTACAAGTCCGCCGAACTCTCGAACATGACGGTCAAGGTTGCCGACAAGACCGCATTCTCGATGGACGGGCTTGCCATCAAGATCACACCGCCCGCCGACGGCAAGGCGATGGAATTCACCGGCACCACCGAAAAGTTCAATGCCGACCTGACGCTGGTCGACGATCCCAAGTCGAAGGAAGTCATCGACGCGCTCGGCTACCAGAACATCGCGGGCAATTTCGAGATAGCCGGCACCTGGCAGCCTTCGGATGGCAAGATGGAACTGTCGAAGTACGACATCTCCGTCGAGAATGCCGGCACGCTGGGCATGACCTTCGACCTCGGCGGCTACACGATGGACTTCGTCAAGTCGCTGCAGGAAATGCAGAAGAAGATGGCCGCGCAGCCGGAAGGCGCCGACAATTCGGCGCAAGGCATGGCCATGCTCGGCCTGTTGCAGCAGCTTTCGTTCAACAGCGCGTCGATCCGCTTCGACGACGATTCGCTGACCGGCAAGGTGCTGGACTATGTCGGCAAGCAGCAAGGCATGTCGGCCAAGGACATCGCCAACCAGGCCAAAGCGATCGTGCCCTTCGGCATGTCGCAGCTCAACAATCCGGAGCTGACGGCCGAAGTGWCTGCCTCGGTCAGCAAGTACCTCGACGATCCGAAGAGCCTCGAAGTCTCGGCCGAGCCGCCGGCATCGGTGCCGTTCGCTCTGATCATGGCGGGCGCGATGTCCAACCCGCTCGACCTGCCGAAGACGCTCGGCGTCCATGTCAAGGCCAACGAAGACTGATCGAACGGCCTCAAGATACGAAAAAAGCCCGGCAGCGATGCCGGGCTTTTTTGTTGGATTATCGAATCGAGAGAATCGGTTCGGACGGTTCTTTAAAGTGTCGTCAGAAGCTTGCGATCAGACGTCCTTCTTGGTCGGCGCGACACGCAACGCCAGTTCGCGAAGCTGCTGCGGCGAGGCTTCCGAGGGCGCGTTCATCAACAAATCGTAGGCCTGCTGGTTCATCGGGAACATGGTGATCTCGCGCAGATTCTTGGCGCCAACCAGCAGCATGACGACGCGGTCGACGCCGGCCGCCATGCCGCCATGCGGCGGCGCGCCATACTGGAAGGCGCGGTAGAGGCCGCCAAAGCGCTCCTCCACCGTCGCACGGTCGAGCCCGACCGTCTCGAACGCCTTGACCATTGTTTCGGGCAGATGGTTGCGGATGCCGCCTGAGGCGATCTCGAAGCCGTTGCAGACCATGTCGTACTGGAACGCCTTGATGCCGAGCAGATCCTCGCCGTTCAGCGCATCGATGCCACCCTGCGGCATCGAGAACGGATTGTGAGCGAAGTCGATCTTCTTCTCCTCCTCGTTCCATTCGAAGAACGGGAAGTCGACGATCCAGCACARTTCGAARCGCTCGCGGTCGACAAGGTTCAGTTCCTCGCCRGCGCGCGTGCGCGCCGCACCGGCAAAGGAAACGAACTTCTTCGGATCACCGGCGACAAAGAAGGCAGCGTCACCATCGGCAAGGCCGAGCTGCTGGCGGATCGCCTCGGTGCGCTCCTCGCCGATATTCTTGGCGAGCGGGCCGGCGCCTTCGAGCTTGTCGCCCTCCTTGCGCCAGAAGATGTAGCCCAGCCCTGGCTGACCCTCGCCCTGCGCCCAGGAATTCATGCGGTCGCAGAAGGCACGGCTGCCGCCGGTCTTGGCCGGAATGCCCCACACCTCGGCCTTCGGGTCGTTGGCCAGGATGTTGGCGAAGACCTTGAAGCCGGAATCGCGGAAATGATCGGAGACGGCCTGCATCTCGATCGGGTTGCGCAGGTCGGGCTTGTCGGAACCGTATTTGCGCATGGCGACATCATAGGGAATGCGCTGGAAGTGCTGCGTCACCGGCTTGCCGTTGGCGAACGCTTCGAACACGCCGCGCATCACCGGTTCCATGGTCGACAGCACGTCGTCCTGTTCGACGAAGCTCATTTCGAGGTCGAGCTGGTAGAATTCGCCAGGCAGACGGTCGGCGCGCGGATCCTCGTCGCGGAAGCAGGGCGCGATCTGGAAATAGCGGTCGAAGCCCGACACCATGATCAGCTGCTTGTATTGCTGCGGCGCCTGCGGCAGCGCGTAGAAGGTGCCGGGATGGATGCGCGACGGCACCAGGAAGTCGCGCGCGCCTTCCGGCGACGACGCGGTGAGGATCGGTGTCGAGAATTCGGTGAAACCGACCTCGCCCATGCGCCTGCGCATTTCGGCGATGATTTTTGTCCGAGCAATGATGTTCTTGTGCAGCGTCTCGCGGCGCAGGTCGAGGAAACGGTACTTCAGCCGGATATCCTCGGGATAGTCCGGCTCGCCGAACACCGGCAGCGGCAATTCCTTGGCCGCAGACAGCACCTCGATCTCACGGGCGAAAATCTCGATCTCACCGGTCGGCAAATTGGCATTCGTGGTCTCGGGCAAGCGCGCCTTGACCTCGCCGTCGACGCGGATGACCCACTCGCCGCGCACGGTCTCGGCAACCTTGAAGGCCGGCGAATCCGGATCGGCGACGATCTGGGTCAGACCATAATTGTCGCGCAAATCGATGAACAGCAGGCCGCCATGGTCGCGCACGCGATGCACCCAGCCCGACAGGCGAACGGAAGAGCCGACATCGCTCTTTCTCAACTGGGCACAGGTATGGCTGCGGTAACGGTGCATGGTCATTGCTGAAGTCCGGGGTGCTGGGTTGCGGCCGAAGCATCAAAGCCCGGCCCAAAATTTGCGCGAAAAGCGCATGGGAGGCCGGATTTGTCAAGGCAAGCGGGCGATCCCGATGCCCGGCATGCCACTGAGCGTTCAGGCGAAGTGGATTTCAGCACCCTGGCGTTCGAAATCGGCGAGGATTGCGGCCGGCGCCGTCTTTTCGACCACCAGATGGCGGATCGCTTCGGCCCCGGCGACGCGATAGGGTGCCGCGGTGGCCAGCTTGTCGTTGGTGACGGCGATGACGATGCCGGCGCTGTTCCTGGCCATGGCCCGCTTGACTTCGGCCTCGGCCGAATCGAATGCCGTCACACCGCGTGCGACATCCAGGCCGCACGAGCCAAGGAAAAACAGATCGGCGCCAAGCTGCGCAATGGCGGCCAGCGTGTCGGCTCCGACGCAGGTTCCGAGGTCGCGGACGAACCTGCCGCCGAGCACGATCAGTTCGACCAATGGATGGACGGACAGCGCCGAGGCAACACCGAGCGAATTGGTGGCGATGGTCAGTTCGAGGTCGTGCGGAATGGCCTTGGCGATGGCGGCGTTGGTGCTGCCGCCGTCGATGAACAGGGTCTGTTTGCTGGAGAGCAACGCCACGGCCGCGCTCGCCAGCCGCGCCTTCTCCTCGACCGCATGGCCGCCGCGCAGACCGATGGGAGCCGCGGCAAAGGGCGCCGCCGCAACCGCGCCACCATAGACCCGGCGGCATTGCCCGGCTTTCGCCAGCTCCCTGAGGTCGCGGCGCACCGTGTCCTCCGAAACACCGAAGCGGCTCGCCAGCTCGCCGGCCAGCACACTCCCCTCCGCCGCGAGGCGGTCGCGTATAAGCTGGTGCCGTTGATCGGTCAGCATTGCCCGATTCCTATTTCGCCTGATCTTATTTCTCTTTGCRCGTTCTTGCATGTTCTGCACGTTTGTGCAAGGAGTGATCGACCAGGCTGCCTGACAAGCGAGCCTCACCCTTCCTTTGAAAGCACCGCGATGAGCTTTGGCCTCAACCTTGCCCCGCAACACCGCGTCTATGCCGGGTTCGCGATCTATTCCTTCGCCATGGGCAACATCTTTCCGCGGCTACCCGACATCAAGCACGCCATGGGCATCGGCGACGGCACGCTCGGTCTCAGCCTGATCGGAACGCCGGTCGGTACCTTGACGGCGCTGACGCTGGCGACGCCGCTGCTGGAGCGCGTCGGCTTCCGCCGCGCGCTGCTTGCCCTGGTCCCGCTGCTGGCGCTTGCCTATGCCATCGCTGTGCACGCGCCGGGGCCGCTGGCGCTGTTCCTGATGCTCTTTCCCGTCGGCCTGATGATCGGCAGCGTCGAGATCATGCTCAATGTCGAGGCCGACCGGACCGAATTCCTGGTCAAGCGCCGCATCATGAACCGCGCGCATTCGTTCTGGAGCATGGGTTTTTTCGGCGCCGGCCTGTTTGGCGCGGCGCTGGCGCATCTCGGCGTCTCGCCGCAGCTGCATCTGGCGCTGATCGTGCCGATCGTCGCGATCTCGATGGCGCTGTTCCTGGGCGGCTACCAGCCGTCGCCGAGCCGTTTTGCCGGCACCGGCGAGAAGGCGCCCGTGCTGGCAAGACCGACATTGCCCATCCTCGTCCTTGTCGCGGTGACGCTCTCGGCGATGCTGATGGAAGGCGCCAGCATCGATTGGTCGGCAATCTATATGCGCACCGTGTTCGAGTCAGGCCCCTTCGTCGCCGGCTTCACCGTGGCGCTGTTTGCCTTTTCCCAGGCAACCACACGCTTCTTCGCCGACAGTTTCGTCGACCGCCATTCGCCAAGCGGCGTGGCGCGGGTGCTACTGGTGATGATGGCGGCCGGCGTGCTGATTGTCTTTTTCTCGCCCATGCCATTCGTTTCCATGCTGGGCTTTGCACTTCTGGGGATCGGCACCAGCGCCCTCTTCCCGCTGGCGATCTCGGCCGCCGCCCAGMGTACRGATCGSCCGGCGGCRATCAATGTCGCGGCGCTGTCGCARATYTCCTTCGTCGCYTTCCTGCTCGGYCCGCCGCTGCTCGGCTTCGTCTCSGASCATTGGGGCATCCGCTCGGCCTTTGSCATCGGCATCCCGTTCATCSTCCTCAGCCTCCTGACGGCAGGATCGCTTGGCCGGCGGCCGGCCGCTGGCAAGCCTGTCGCGCCGGCGGATGAGCTGCTCAAACCGGCGCGGGACAAGATCCTGGCGCGGGCGGCAAAAGGGTGAATGGCGTCTCCACCGCCGCGGACAGGACGGACGGGCAGTTAAGATCGCGTCACGAAACTGACGTTGGCAGGGGGCCACACGGACCCGACGCCCGCTCCAAACCAGGCAATGCGGCGGGGGCGCTGCAGAACCACGATTGATCCTGCGGAACGGCAATTGCCGCTGGCATTGACCAGAGCAATGGTTCAAATAGGGGATCACCGATACGTGATCGCCTTTTTTCATGTCCTCCATCCGTCCGCTGATCCCGCTTCTTCTCGCCGCAGGCATCCTGCTCGGCGGCAATGGGCTGCAAAGCACGCTGATTGCGCTGCGCGGCGCGCAGGAAGGGTTTCCGGCCTCGTCCATCGGCCTGATGGGCACTTTCTACTTCGCCGGCTTCCTGCTCGGCTGCCTCGCCATCACCCGCATCATGAAGGCGGTCGGCCATATCAGGGCGTTTTCAGCGCTTGCCGCGATCGCCTCGGTCGGCACCTTGCTGCTGGTGCTGGTCCTCGATCCGGTGATGTGGTGCGCGGTCCGCTTTGCCGGCGGCTTTTGCTTCGCCGGGCTGTTCACCATCGTCGAGAGCTGGCTGAATTCCGGCGTCACCAACAAGGACCGCGCTCGCGTGCTGGCGATCTACCGGATGGTCGACACCGGGTCGGTGACATCAGCCCAGTTCCTCATCCCGGTCTTCGGCGCCGGCGGCTTCACCATCTTCGCCATCATGTCGATCATGATCACCTTGTCGCTGGTGCCGGTCTCGCTCGGCGACCGTTCCAACCCGACGCCGCCGGAGGAGGTCAAGCTCGACCTGGCGCGCGTCTGGCGGATTTCGCCGCTCGGCTGTTTCGGCTGTATTGCCGTCGGCGTCACCAACAGCGCGTTTCGCACGCTATCGCCGGTCTATGCCGAGCAGATCGGCATGTCGGTCGCCGACGTCGTCACCTTCGTCAGCGTCGGTATCTTCGGCGGCGCCATCATCCAGTATCCGCTCGGCTACCTGTCCGACCGCTGGGACCGGCGCCGGGTGCTGTTGATAACGACCTGCTGCGCAATGCTTTCAGCCTTGGCGCTGGTGTTCATCGCCGGCAGCAATCCGCTGCTCAACTTCATCATCATCTTCATCTTCGGCTGCTTCGCCATGCCGCTCTATTCGCTGTCGGCGGCGCATTCCAACGACCGCGCCGACACAGGCGAGTTCGTGCTGATCAACGCGGCGCTGATGCTGTTCTATTCCTTCGGCGCCATTGGCGGCCCGTTCGCCGCCTCGACAGTGATGCAGTATTTCGGGCCGAGCGCGCTGTTCGTGTTCAGCGCCGTCGTCTATGCGATCTTCATCGCCGTCATCGTCTACCGCATGCGGGCCAGGTCGGGCGTGCCGGCGGGCAAACGCGGCCGCTTTATCGCGCTGTTGCGCACCTCGACCGTTTTCGCGCGGCTGGCCAGACGAAATGGCGATCCAGACGGCCCGCCAGGGCCTTAACGATGGCTCCACAGCTTGACGAAAGCGTTTCCGGCTGAAATCTAGGAAGACTTTACTCCTGCCAAAAGCGATTTGATGCACGTCATCACCACCCAGAAAGAACTCGAGACCGTTCTCGCCGCYTTCGAAAAGKCGGATTTCGTCACCGTCGACACCGAATTCATCCGCGAAACGACCTTCTGGCCRATCCTGTGCCTGATCCAGATGGCGTCGCCTGGCGTGACGGCGCTGATCGATCCGCTGTCGCCTGACATCGACCTGGCGC
>NZ_JBFUGJ010000290.1:0-7487 GCF_056402975.1 Mesorhizobium sp. P3_A9
CCTCTCCCGCAAACGGAAGCCACATGTTGCCGTGATAACGATAATCAGAGAAACGGCCGCGCCACGGCGTTGGCAGGATTGGTACCGTAGCCGAACGCGGCCTATCGGGGGCAAAAGCACCGGCAATCCTCCCGTCGCTGTCGAGGCTGAGCGTGACTTCGGCCGCTGTCTCTCCCACGCCGGCGCTCACGGCCAGCCCGTCGGGCCCGTCGTCACGCCAGCGCAAGGTGGTGTTGAAGAGAATAGCGTCGGGCGCCCAGGCAAGTTCCGCAAGGTATCGCATCAGCTCGCCGCGCATCAGCGCCGACGAGCGCTCGGCGCGGGCGATCGGGATGACCCCGAGCGCCATGACATCCAACCGTCCCTGGCCGCCCTTCAATGCATCGCGCACTGAGATCATACCGAAGGGACCAACCCGTGCCCGCCAGTCGAAGGCACATTCGCACGTGTCGATCGCTTGCTTTGCAGTAAATGACATCCAGGACGTGGCTCCAAGCGCCTGTTTCATCCGTCCTGTTTGGGTGAGCTTGACCGTCGATAGGCGGATCTCGGGATTGGCGCCGAGTCGGCGGGCCAGGTCATAGACAGCGGCTGGCAATCGCTGCCTGATCAGAAGATCATCCTCAGCCATGATGCGGCCTTCCTCTATGTTGACGCACGGCTCCACTTCGCAAGCGTGGCCGCTATTCCTGCCACATAGAGGGTGCCGAAGATCAGCTTGTTGTGACGCGCAAGCCATTCTGGAAGATAGATGTCGAAGTTGTCGCGTCGATCGTCGGTGTAGCCCGCAGCGACCGATGTGAGGGGGCACCGCCATCCGTTCAGGACCAGCACGAGCACCTCCACCAGGACGACACCGATCGACAGCACCGCGTAGAAATAGTCGCCCCGCGAGGCGAACACCCAGATTGCGAGGATGCACGCGACGAAAAAAGCCCAGACGACAGTGTGAATGGCCTTGATTGTCGCAAGGCGCACCGCCGATGCGGGTGGGCTCTGAACGGGAGCGTTCAAGACAGGATTACACTTTCTGCTGGCCGGCGCGCCGAGAAAGGGAGTGCTGCTCCGTAGCCGAAGCGCATGACGAGGTCGGGACGTCGCCCGCGCAAGCCGACAAGCGTCGCCAGTTCCGGACGCAGGCCAGCGACTTCGACGGGCTGATTGATGAAAGCGTGCTTGAGGCCGAGCGCGGTGGCTTGCAAAGCGAAACGCTGGCAGGCGCGGCCTGCCAGAACCCAATGTTCGGGGTCTTCCTTTTGGGCGACGAAGACTGCGACGCCCGCCGAGGATGCGAGCTGCCGTGCGTACTTTTCGTTCTCGGTCTTGGCTTTGAAAACGAGAGCGAACATGACCCGACCAAGCCATTCCGGAAGGGCGGGATTGCCGCTTGACGCGCTGAAGAGACCGTCACCGGTCACCATCGCCTGCCGGGGGCTGAAGCGCAGCCAGGTCTTCAGTTCCCGCACGAATGCGGCGTCGGCGATCTGCGCATTGTTGCCCGCGATGACCAGGTCGCGCACGCGGTCGATCCGTGGCCGATCCGTGATTAGAATGAGATCGACACCCGGCACGGCCGCTGCTGCGGAAAGCGTCTGTAAATCGCGGCTGCTGACGGCTTTGCCGTCATAGTCGCCACGTGTTGATTGCCGCTTCGGGATCGCATCGAACAGCGTCGGCTCTACAGGCGGCCCGCTCCCGAACATAAACATCACGGCACCGTCATTCACCAGGCTGAAACTGAGTTCGCCGGGCTTTCCGCACGCGCCGCTGGCGATAGCCAGGTTTTCCGCCGCGCAACCGAGACTGGCGAATAGATGATGATTGTCCGGGTCAACGATCTCAATCTGTCGCGCCATGTCGGGCAGGATTTCTATCCCGACGTCGCTGATCTTGAACCGCCACGGCTGGGTGTTGTGGCTGTTCGCCGCCAGCGTCGCGTAACGGATCAGGTCGCTGATCCCCGGCGCCTGCGTCAACACCGTGCGCGCGGCAGCAACGGAGGCGTTGTATTCCTCCATCGACCCGATGTTTCGCAGCCCGAAATAGGTTGCTGCGGCGCCGGCCGCCACCAGGGCGCTTCCACCGGCTAGATATTCTCGCCTGTTCATCGCTTGACCGATCTGTTCGACAAGTCGAAGCGATTATCACGAGGCGGCGTTGGTGTTCATTGCGTTGGATCAAAGCCAACTCCGATTATTGACGGGCCGAGACACCCACCGCGCATCAGGTTCGGCGCTCAGGGTACGAGCGACGAAGCTTGTGGGCGCACAGATAGAAGCTGGCTTCCCACGGCTCTCTCTTCATCCGTGGGGATCACAAGCACGTCGACACCGGAACCAGCAAGGCTGATGACCTCGTCGCCTCGTCGATTCAGCTTCTGGTCGATATTAACCCCAAGCCAGCCGGCCACAGCCCCGACCCTCTCTCGGATAGATGGCGCGTTTTCGCCAATGCCTGCGGTGAACACCAGCGTGTCCAGTCCGCCTATCGCAGCGGCCAGCGACCCGATCTCGCGGCCGATACGATAGACGAAGAGATCGACCGCTTCGGCGGCACGGGGATCATCGGAGTCGACTAGCGTCCGCATATCACCTGAGATTCCCGACACTCCGAGCAGGCCGGATTGCTCGTAGAGAAGCGTAACCAGTTCGTCCGTCGGCAGCTTCCAGTCCTGCAGCAAATGGACGATGACGCCCGGGTCGAGCGCGCCGCAACGCGTGCTCATGACGAGGCCGTCCAATGTCGAAAATCCCATCGTTGTGGCAACACTTGTCCCGGCACTCATGGCGCACAGACTGGCACCGCTGCCGAGATGGGCAACGATGACTTTTCCGCCAGCCGCGGGTCCGTAGCGGGCCTGTAGCTGCGAAGCGATATGGATATAGGAAAGCCCATGAAACCCATAGGAAACGATGCCGGCATCGGTCATCGCACGCGGAAGGCCATAGATCTTGGCGATCCCAGGCCGAGCGGAATGAAACGCAGTGTCGAAGCATCCAATCTGCATGGCCTGCGGCAGGAGGCCAGCAGCCAGTGCCACAATCTCAAGATTAATCCGCTGATGGATCGGAGCCAGCGGCTCGAGCAGACGCAGTGCCTCGAGCGCACGCCCGTCGAGCACCGTCGCTCCGGTGAAGTCGCGGCCGCCATGAACGATCCTGTGTCCGACCCTGACGATGCGGGGGAGAAGATCGCGATCCTTCAGCTCTGAGGCAATCGTCGCGAATGCCTTGCCGATGTCGATCGGGCCGTCACCGAGGCTTCTGTCAACCTCGGCCCGGCCGGCCGCTGCCCCGACGCGCAGCCGCGGATGTCCACCGAGCGAGGAGACGTTGCCACGCAGCAGAAGCGGAAGTTCATCACATCCCTCGAAGACAGCGAACTTCAGGCTGGACGAGCCACCGTTCAGAACGAGGATCAAATCGGTCATGGGTTCGTCCGATCCCGTCTTCGCCATCCCCTTGTGGACGGTACCGGCTCAACCAGAAAGACGCGTCGTAGCATCGGCATCGCCGCCCCACTTCCAGTCGAGTATCTCCGGCATATCCTGGCCATGGGCGTGAATATAGGCTCTGTGTTCAAGCAGCTTGGCGTCCATCTTCTGACCCAGCCCGACGCGCACGGTCTTCAGTTGCGGGACCCAGTCAAGAACGCTTTGGACAATATGGAAACGATCTAGGCCGTTCAGCACCGTCATGTCGAAAGGTGTCGTCGTTGTTCCTTCCTCGTTGTAACCGCGCACATGTATGTTGTCGTGGTTGGTGCGCCGATATGTCAGGCGATGGATAGTCCAGGGATAGCCGTGATAGGCAAAGATGACCGGYTTGTCGGYGGTGAACAGCGYRTCGAAATCGCGATYCGAMAGACCRTGCGGRTGRTWYTCCTTKGGCTGCAGCGTCATCAGGTCTACGACGTTGACCACCCTGATTTTGAGCTCCGGAACGTGATGCCTGAGAATCTGCACGGCCGCTAGCGTTTCGAGCGTTGGAACATCGCCGGCGCAAGCCATCACGACGTCCGGCTCGTCGCCGTTCTCGGTCGACGCCCAGTCCCAGATGCCGATGCCCGCTCTGCAGTGGACAATTGCCTTGTCCATCGAGAGCCACTGCCACGATGGCGGCTTGCCGGCGACAATGACGTTGATACGATTCCAGGTCTGCAGCACATGGTCGGTCACGCACAGCAAGGTGTTGGCATCCGGCGGGAGATAGACGCGAACGATGTCGGCCTTCTTGTTGAGGGCGACGTCGATGAAGCCGGGATCCTGATGGCTGAAGCCATTGTGTTCCTGATGCCAGACATGGCTCGACAACAGATAGTTCAGCGAGGCGATCGGCCGCCGCCAAGGAATGTCGCTACAGGCATCAAGCCATTTTGCATGCTGGTTGAACATGGAGTCCACGATGTGGATGAACGCCTCGTAGCAAGAGAACAGACCGTGCCGCCCCGTCAGCAGATAGCCTTCGAGCCAGCCCTGGCAGGTGTGCTCGGAGAGGATTTCCATGACCCTGCCATCTTGGCCGAGATGAACATCTTCGGGCAGGATCGTCTCCATCCAGGCACGTTCGGTGACTTCGAACACGTCCTGAAGCCGATTGGAGGCGGTCTCGTCTGGGCCGACGATGCGGAAATTCTTCGCAGCCTCATTCAACGCCATCACGTCGCGCAGGAAATTGCCCATTACCCGCGTCGCCTCGGCCTTCACCGCGCCGGGTTCAGCGACGACCACGGCATGGTCGTGCAAGCCAGGCAGATCGAGGGACTTGCGCAGCAGGCCGCCATTGGCATGCGGGTTGGCGCTCATGCGCCGCGCGGCTTGCGGAGCGGTGGCGCGGATCGCCGCGACAGGGGCGCCGGCGACATCGAACAGCTCCTCGGGCCGATAGCTTTTCAACCACTCCTCAAGCAACTTCAGATGAGCAGGGTTTTCCGCAAGGCCGGACAAGGGTACCTGATGCGAACGCCAGAAGCCTTCGGTCTTCAGCCCGTCGACCTCTTTCGGTCCGGTCCAGCCCTTTGGGCTGCGCAGCACGATCATCGGCCATTTCGGTCGCGACATCGGCTCGGGGGAATCAGCGCGCGCCGCATGCTGAATCGCGCGGATGCGATCGAGCGCATCGTCGAGCACATTGGCCATTCTTTGATGCATCAGCGCCGGCTCATGGCCCTCGACGAACAGCGGTTCATAACCGTAGCCAACGAAAAGCGCGCGCARTTCGTCTTCSGGAATGCGGGCAAGAATSGTYGGATTGGCGATCTTRTAGCCRTTCAGATGCAGGATCGGCAGCACYRCSCCGTCGCGCGCSGGRTTGAGGAATTTGTTGGAATGCCAGGCCGCGGCCAGTGGCCCGGTTTCGGCTTCGCCGTCACCGACGACGCAGGCCACGACAAGGTCGGGATTGTCGAAGGCGGCCCCATAGGCATGGGAGAGCGAATAACCAAGCTCGCCACCCTCGTGGATGGAGCCGGGCACGTCGGGTGCGGCATGGCTTGGAATGCCGCCCGGAAAAGAGAACTGCCGGAACAGCTTGCGCATGCCCTGCTCATCCATCGATATGTCCGGATTGAGCTCGCTGTATGTGCCTTCGAGATAGGTGTTCGCCACCATTGCCGGGCCACCATGGCCGGGGCCGCAGACGTAGATCATGTCGGCGTCCCGGAGCCGGATCGCGCGGTTGAGGTGCGCGTAGATGAAGCTGAGGCCCGGCGATGTTCCCCAGTGTCCGAGCAGTCGCGGCTTGACATGCTCAAGCCGGAGCGGCTCGCGAAGCAGCGGATTGTCGAGGAGGTAAATCTGGCCGATCGTCAGATAATTCGCGGCGCGCCAGTATGCATCGATGTCGCGCAACTGGCGCTCTGAAAGCCGGTCGCCAGGGACTGGTATTGTAATGTGTTCGGTCATGCTTGGCTCCCTTTGCCATGTCCGCGAACGCCGCACCCGCTGCGTATGCCTGTGTCTGTCGACGCGCGGTGAATGGACACCAACGCGTTCGCGCACCATTCGGTCCGTCATTGCTCGACGGATTTGCTAGGTGCTCGACCGCTCGCGGAAAGTGATCCCGGTCTTCCCGAAAAAAGCGGCCGCGTCTTTCGCCATCCTGCCGGTACACCAACGCGCGTAGGAATTCGCAAATATCAGGCTGAGCCAACAAGCCGCGGTTTCCGGCAGGTCGTATTCGATGGAGACCTGAAGCTGGCAGGATCTTCCGGGACGATCTAGAAGCCCATGCGATGTCGGCCGATGCGGCCATATCGGCTACTGCGACGTCTCTAGTTTAGAGATCATTCGCACATGGAACGGAGCGTTTCAGGCTTGCGGATTTCGAGGGTGCGAAGTCCGTGGAACTTGAGCACACCCTTGTCGCGCAGTCTCGATAGCACGCGCGATACAGTCTCGATGGTGAGACCCAGATAGTCGCCGATATCCTGCCGGGACATCGGCAGTTCGATCTGGGCAAGATCTCCCTGTCGTGCGACCATGTCGACCAGGAAAGCGGCGATGCGTTCGATCGCTGTCTGCCGGCCCACCACCAGCAAATGTTCCTGGGCCCGCACCATGCAGCGAAGGGCAAGCGGCAGCAGTTCGCGCGATCTGTCCAGGCCGGCCACTGGTCGGAATGTCCGCAGTCCCGTCGTGACGATGGCCTCGGCAAAGAAATGGTGGGCAAGGTCGGCTTCAAACCCAAACGTCTCTCCCGCCAGATGGAACGCCGTGATTTGTCTGCGCCCATCGGCCAGCAGCCGGTAAATGCGGACCGCGCCGAACTCGATCTGATAGTGGGAAGTGACCTTTTCGCCCTGTGCGTAGATCTCCGCGCCTGCGTTGAAGAACGAGAGCGGGACCGGCCGGCCATCATTCGACACGTCCGGTCGCGGGACCAGTGCGGTCAGGATTTCAAAGGGCACCCGAGTGTCGGCGATCGCGTTCATGGCTGTTCCCTTAATTTCGGTGGGATAGCCATCGCGCGGAATGCCGGTCTGCGAAATTGGGTTATGTCCTAAGGGATTCTACGTAGTCAGCGAGGGGTGGCTTAGTCAGCCGGGACGTGGCGGACCGAAAAGGCCCGCACCATGTCAATCAGGTCACTCCCCTCGACCGGTTTGGTCAGGACCGAGAACCCCTCCGGGCCGGCGGTTGGATCAACGCCTTCGACAAGCAGAATCACCCGCCCGGCGAAGCCCGCAAGTGGCTGGCGCCCGGCAGGACCGCGCCCGATCGCACTTTCGTCGACGATGACGCAGGACGCGGCGTTTGCCTCGTGCGAAGCCTCGACTGTCGAGAGCGACGCATGAGATTCAACCACAAAACCTTCGACTTCGAGCGCGAACTCGAGCGAACGCCTGAGCCCAGGGTCGGGCGCCACGACTAATATGGTTTTGGCGACGGTCAAGGATCACGCTTCCGGATTTTGCTGGCGAGGTCATCCCGCCGGTTGTCTCACAGCCAGCGGCAATATGGCGCCTGATGCCTTGCGCCAGATCAATCC
>NZ_JBFUGJ010000291.1:0-7418 GCF_056402975.1 Mesorhizobium sp. P3_A9
GGACAAACAGAGACTCCTCGCCCATCCGAAGCTGGAGACATTCCTCGAAAACGAGCGCCGCTTTGTCGAAGGCAATCTGTATGAAGACGTGCTGCGCCGGGCTTTCGACCTTGCCGGCATCGATTACGGGCGTGCCGATTTCTCGCTGGTCGACGGGCATCCGCAGATCTTTGAGATCAACACCAATCCGGCGCACGGTTCCCACAGCACGATCTATAAGGAAACACTCCCCCAACGGGTCGAAACCCAGAGACTTTCGGAGGACCGACTGTACGCCGCCTTGCGCGCCGTCGACTTGCCGGTTGGACCCCGCATCGGCCTCGACGATCCCGCGCTTCTCCCGCAACAGGCGTTCAGACGTCTTTTCACGGGGCTGAAACGTGCTTGACCTCGCCGCACCGGAGCATCCGCTTTCCAAACGGCCGATCCTGCTTGAGGCGACCGATCGCTTCGATTTCGGTTCCGAGGCGTATCGACGGCTGTATGCCAGCGCATCGGCATCGGCCTTCCAGCATCCCGACTGGCTTTCGGCCTTCTATCGCAACATCGCTCCGGCCCATGATGTCGAGCCGCTGGTGGTCATAGGCCGGGACCACGAGGGCGACCCGCAGCTGCTGGTTCCCCTGGTCCGCCGCAAGAGCGGTGATGGTGTGGGGTCGATCGAGTATGCCTTTTTGGGCGTCACCGATTATGCCTGCCCTGTCGTGGCCAGAGGCATAGGGTTTGGCGCGCAAACCGCGCGGCATTTTCGCGATGTCGTTGGGCTTCATGCGGATTTGCGAATCGGACCTGTCCACCATAGCCATCTGCATCAATGGCGTTCTCTGCTGGGGGTCGAGCCTTCCCCGCTCGACTTCGGCGCGCACGCCGTGCGCTACGGCAATCCCTATGCTGAATGGCGCAGGGCGAATCTCGGTTGCCGGGACGCCGCCAGACTTGACCGGAAGGCGCACAGGCTTGCCGAGGCTGGTGGGCTGACGCTGGAATTGGTCGACCCGGACGGTGTGCGTCAGGCCATGGTTGCCGCGCGCGACTTCCGCGCCGGTCGCTTTCCCGACGATCCGCTGCAGACGGCGCATGGTCTCGAATTCTACATCGATGTCGCCACCAACGGCGCACGCTCCGGGCTTGCAAGAACCTGGCGCCTCGCCTCCAGGGATGGTCCGGTTGCCTTTGTCTTCGGCTTGGTCGACGGCGACTGCTTCCGCTACATTCTGCTGGCCTGCAACTACGTCTCCCACGCCCGTCATTCCCCCGGTCGCGTAGCGCTCGACCGGGTCATGGCGGCCTGGGCTGCCGAGGGCGGCACAGCCTTCGATTTCACCATCGGCGACGAACCCTTCAAGGCCGACTTCGGCTGCATCCGCACCACCATGCACGAGTTTCGCCTGTGACAGTCCTTCCAGCATCCTTTCCCAGGGAAATCGGGCGCGCAGTCACGCCGCGCCTTGCCGTCGTGGTTCCAGCGAAAAACCGCCGCGAAAGCCTGCCACGCACGCTGGCGTCCGTCCTCGGCAGCCTCCGAATGGATATCGAGGTGGTGGTGATAGACGACGGGTCGGCGGACGGGACCGACAGCTATCTGGCCTCGCTCGACGATGTGCGCCTGAAATGGCGCCGCATGCCGTTGCCGGCCGGCGCCAACAAGGCCCGCAATGAAGGTGCGGCCCTGTCCACCGCGCCGCTCATCGCCTTTCTCGATTCGGACGACGCCTTCCGCCCCGGACGGTTGGACCGGCTGATCGCCTTCTTCGATGAGAACCCCGATATCGACTGCAGCATAGACGGCTTCAGCGACATTTCGGACAGCGGTGAACGCATCCACCGCTTGCCTGGCATGACGCCCGGTGGAGAGAAACTGCGGCAGCTCCTGCTCTGCCATTGCATTCCATTGACCAATTCGACCGTCACGGTTCGCCGCACGGCTTTTGACGCGATCGGCGGCTATGATCCGGACCTGCGCCGACATCAGGATCGTGAGTTGCTGCTGCGGTTGGCGAGGCGGCATCGCATCGCCTTCGGCACCGCCACCGACGTGTGGAAATACCGATCGGCGAACTCGATCTCGCGCAACCATGCCGGCTATATCAAGGGTCTGGACGATTTCGTCGGCCGCTGTCCCGATTATCGATCAATCGGCTATGGGTCGATCCTCAGCTACCTGACGGTGCGCGGCACGCTGAAAGCGGCGGCGCAGGGCCATTTCGGCGTCGCGCTGGCCGAGTTGAAGGCCTGGCGGCAGGCCAACCATCTGCCTGGCGGCCTCCACGTGCTGCCGGGCTATTTCATGGGGCGTCGAAAACGGCACATGCTAGAGCAGGCGCTCGGTCAGCAACCGCAGGCGCTGGATCAGCTGCCTCAGGCGCTGGATCAGCTGCCTGCCACCACATCGGCGGAATAGCGCAGTTCGCGCAATGGTTTGACCTTGCTGGTGGTCTGCGCATAAAGCGGATGCGCCTTGTAGGCGGCCAGTGCCGCGTCATCGGCGAACTCGGCGTAGACGACGACATCAACTTCATCCGACAGCGGGTCGACCTTGGTGTTCAAAGTGACCTCGAAGAGACTGGAATGCGGAATGTTGCCGAGCGCCAGCAGCCCGGTGCGCACCGCCTCCACATCCTCCTTGCGCCGCGCGCTGAAGAAAACGATATGCCGGATCAATCCCGCCTCCTCGATCTGAATGTCGGGGTCTTTAGTGACGGCGGTCCCCTCGCGTCAACCGTTCATGGCGCCACGCGTCCTTGCGACGCGCCCCGGATGGGGCCGGACCTCATCTCGCAACGAAGACCTCGCAGAAGCGCCGGGCTGCTATCTCTGAAGGGGATATTATGCCTTGCCGGTGACGTAGCGCACGGCATGGGAGAGCTCCCTGACCGATATGTCGAGATACCGGCCCTGATTGTAGAGGCCGTCCCAGATCAGGAAGAACGCGATGGCGKCAATGACGACTACATAACGCATGGCTAAAGCTATCGCACAAGCGCGACTGCAGCCATAGACGTTTTTTGATTTTGGGCAGCAGCGCCCCGACGAAAATGCCGAACGCAACGTGGCACAGCCCAGCTAACAGCCTGCCTCTTGAAGTTCCCCCTCATGACGTGGAAGATTGTGATTGGCATTCGCTGGGAAAGCGCGGAAGCTCCGGTTAACGGGCGCGCGCTTTCGTTCGACCCGCCTGTAGCCTAATCCGTGCGCCAACGGGACCAGGCAAGGGTGTTCGAACCTGGCGGATGATCCAAGAGAACCGTGGTTCGGCAATTGCGCCGGTACCACGGAAATCCAGGGGCATGAAATGGCAGACGGAGAACATCACAGCGTAGCGCCGGGCGAAGCGGTCAGGCTCGACGAGTTCAATTTCGCCGAGATCGTCAAAGGCCTGCCGGCCAAGGCGCGCATGGTGCTGTCGGCGGCGATGAACCTGCCGCGTGGTACGCTCAAGGTCAGGATGCCGGATGGTCGCGCCGTTCTCGTCGGCGGCAAGGGGCCTGGCCCGGACGCCGAACTGGTGCTCAAGAACTGGCGCCTGCCAGGCCGCGCCTTTTCCGGCGGCACCATCGGCGTTGCCGAATCCTATATGGACGGCGATTGGGAAAGCCCCGACGTCACCAGCTTCCTGGAATTGTTCGTGGTCAATTCGGCGATCGGCGAACGCGTCGCCGGCGGTGCCAGCTGGCTCATCAACACCGTCCAGCGTATCCGCCACTGGTTCAAYGARAACACMCGCACCGGCTCGMARCGCAAYATCTCGGCGCACTACGATCTYGGCAACGCYTTCTACAAGGARTGGCTCGAYCCGAGCATGACCTATTCCTCGGCGCTTTACGCGAATGGCGCCAATGACCTGGAAAGCGCCCAGGCCGCCAAATATCGGGCACTGGCCAGGGATATCGGTATCGGCAGAAAGGACCATGTGCTGGAGATAGGTTGTGGCTGGGGCGGCTTTGCCGAATTCGCGGCACGCGAAATCGGCTGCCGCGTTACCGGACTGACGATCAGCCGCGAACAGCACGATTTCGCCAAGGCACGCATCGCCAAGGCCGGGCTTGCCGACAAGGTCGATATCAAGCTGCAGGATTACCGCGACGAAACAGGGACTTACGACCGCATTGCGTCTATCGAGATGTTCGAAGCGGTCGGCGAGAAATACTGGCCGGTGTTCTTCTCGAAGATGAAGGCCTGCCTGAGGCCCGGCGGCACAGCGGGCCTGCAGATCATCACCATCAACGAGGCTGCCTACGACACCTATCGCGCCAGGCCGGATTTCATCCAGCGCTACGTTTTCCCSGGCGGCATGCTGCCGACACCGTCGATCCTGAAGWCGCTCGGCGCGGAYCATGGCCTTGCGCATCTGCGYGAGCGCGTGTTYCCYGACGACTATGCGCGCACRCTCGCCGAATGGCGGCAGCGCTTCTGGGCGTCGTGGGAGAAGATCGTGCCGCTCGGCTTCGACGATCGCTTCAAGAAGCTCTGGGAGTTCTACCTGCACTATTGCGAGGCCGGCTTCCGCGCCAGCTACATCGACGTGCGCCAGGTGGTCTACAAGGCGTAGGTCGATACGCTCTTCGATTTCGTTGCCGGTGCAAGGCAGCACTGCTGGGCATGACGACCGGGTCGATTGCCGGTTGGCGCGCTTCGCCCTTTCGATCGCGATTTCCTGATGCCAACGTGATGCAACCGTGAGCGCTTGGCCGGCGTTCTGCCGCATCCGACGCCCGCGCCCAATCCCCTACGCCGAGCGCCTCTGACCATAGGAGGCTTCCTTGAAGCGAACCGTTGCCGCCATTGCCATCTTGCTTGCCGCCATATCCGCAGCCGACGCACGGCGCATAGCTCCACCCACCGTCATGAACGATCCGCTGGGCCACAGCATCAGCCCAACCTTGACGCCGGGTGCGAGCGATCTCATCGACGACACACCGACCTCGACCATCCACGGGGTGCATGCCCCGGCCGGGATGACGCCCTTGACCGTGCCCAGCGACCCGACGGGTATATCGCTCGAGCCGACGCAGCCAGTCAGCCCGCAAGCCCCCGCGACAGCCTTGCCGCTGACGCCGGTGCCTGCAACCAACTGAAGCCGCGCGGGTTCTGCGTTGAACATGGTCCGCATCACTGTCGCGACGCGGACCCTGGAAAGTGTGAAGCCGTATCAGAGCAGGATGCGGTATCTGGCAAAACCGGCTTCGCCCTCGCCCGCCGGTTCGATCTTCAGCGACTTCACATCGGCAATGAAGTCCTTCGCCTTGACGCCGGTCTCGAACACGACGCTGGTGCCCGGCAGCGGCGCGAACGACCAGTTGTCATCGGCGGACGGGTTGATGGTGCCCTGGCTGACGATGTAGCGAACGATGACGTCGCGGTTGGTGTCCGGTGCCTCATAAATGATCTTCGAGGCATTGATGTCAGGGAAATTGCCGCCGCCGCCGGCCCGGTAATTGTTGGTCGCAACGACGAATTTCTGATTGGGATCAATAGGCTTTCCGCCGAACATCAAGTCGACGATGCGATTGGCGCCGGCATTCGCCACGCCGCCCTTGGCATCGTATTTCGGCGGCTGCGACACATCGATCTTGTAGGTGACGCCGTCGATGACGTCGAAATTGTAGGATGGGAAATCGGTGTTGATGAGCGCCTGGTCGGCCTTCCCGACCTCGATCTTGTTGAAGATGCCGGCCGACATTTCCAGCCATTCCTTGACTTGCGCACCGGTGATTTCGACGGCGCGCACGGTGTTCGGGTAGAGATAGAGGTCGGCGACGTTCTTGATSGCRATRTCGCCGRCCGGCACGTCGGTRTARTAGTCGGCGCCGTTGCGYCCRCCSGCCTTGAAGGGMGCGGCSGCCGACAGCAGCGGCACRTCCTTCCACTGCGTGYTYTTGAGRATGTCCTTSARGTACCAGGTCTGCGCCTGGCTSACGACCTGCACCGACGGATCGTCGGCAACCAGCGAGAAATAGGAATAGAGCGGCGCCGAAGTCTTGCCGACAGGACGGCGCACATAGGCCAGGGTCGCCTGGTGGTCCTGCTCGAGGGCGGCGATGATGCGCTTGTCGTCGGGAACAGTCGGCTTGTTCTTGTTGTCGACGCGCTCGAAGATCGGCCGCGCCTCGGAGGTCGCGGAAACGACCTTCCATTTCGACCCGTCGCGCTCCAGCATCAGGTCGATCAGACCCATATGCGAACCCCAGAAGCCGCCCATGACGGCGGGCTTGCCCTGCAGCGTGCCTTTTTGCGTGTCGACGCCCTCGAGCGACTGGAAATCCTTCTTGCCGGGGAACACCAGATGCTGGTGGCCGGTGAACACGGCATCGATGCCGGGAACGCCGGCGACGAAGAACGAGGCGTTCTCCATCATGTCGCCCTGCTTGACGTCGATGCCGGAATGCGAGAGCGCGATAACGATGTCGGCGCCCTCCTCCTTCATCTGCGGCACCCAGGCCTTGGCCGCCTCGACGATGTCGCGCGTCTTGACGTTGCCCTCGAGGTTCTTGAGGTCCCAGACCATGATCTGCGGCGGCACGAAACCGATGATGCCGATCCTGATCGGCTGCTCGGCGCCCGAACCGTCCTTGATCTTCCTGTCGAGGATCACATAGGGCTTGAGATAGAGCTTGTCGTCGCGCGGGTTGGCGGCGAGCTCGGTACCGCGGATCAGATTGGCGCAGACGAACGGAAAATTGGCGCCGGCCAGCGCCTTGTCCAGGAAGGACAGGCCGTAGTTGAACTCATGGTTGCCGAGCGTCGAKCACTCGTAGCCGAGCAGGTTCATGCCCTTCATGATCGGATGCACATCGCCATCCTTCAGGCCCTTCTCGTAGGCGATGTAGTCRCCCATCGGGTTGCCCTGCAGCAGGTCGCCATTGTCGATCAGCATCGAATTGACGGCTTCCTTGCGCACCGCGTCGATCAGCGACGCCGTGCGCGACAGGCCCATCGTGTCGTTGGCTTTGTCGGCGTAGTAATCATAAGGCAGCACATTCACATGGATGTCGGTGGTTTCCATGATGCGAAGATGCGCCTGGTTGGCTTGCGCACGGGCGGAGAAGGGATGAAGCACGATCAGCGCCCCTGTGGCTGCGGCACCCGCAAGAAAACCGCGGCGGGAGACTGGATGGAGCAGTTGCGACATGTTTTCTCCTCATAGACAACGTGACACGCCCTGCCCCGAAGCGAACTTGGCGCTGAAATCGGCTCAAGTCCACTCAAGAAGTCGCGCGCATCCGGACATCAGTCGATCAGCGACAGATGACGCGCGGATGAATGCGACAGTGAAGAAAAGTCAGGTCTTGTCGTCGTCGCCCTGGGTGATCAGCCGGGCGCTGCGCTGGCCTGTGACGTAGATCCATAGCCAGCTCAGGGAAACCGCAAGCCGGTTGCGGAAGCCGATCAGAAAATAGATGTGCGCGATGCCCCAGAGC
>NZ_JBFUGJ010000292.1:0-7384 GCF_056402975.1 Mesorhizobium sp. P3_A9
GGTATGCACCGGCTGCTGCGACATGTTCGGGGGCGGCCCYCTCGCCAACGGATTCCTGTATGAGCACCATTGAACTGCAAACGTTAACAGGACTGGAAATCGATCGCCGGCCGGCAAGGGGAAGACGCGGAAAGATCGCGAAATGGTTATCGCCTCCTTTCGCTGCCGGCCTGCATTTGAGCATTCGTTACCTGCGGTCGCTTGGGCGATGCCTATGGCGTCTCGTCTGATGCTGCCCGGCCACCCGATCCGGTCGCTTTTGCGATGGATTTTTTGCGCAGGCGGGACGACAGTCTGCCCACGTCAAACGAGGCTTGATCATGACCGCAGCATTTCTCTCCCATATTGACAGCGAGCTTGCCGGGCTSAAATCGGCYGGGCTCTACAARTCCGAGCGRGTGATCWCCTCRAYRCAGTCRGCCSAGATCGAGGTCGGYGGCGAGAAAGTGCTGAATTTTTGCGCCAACAACTATCTCGGCCTCGCCGACAGCGCCGACCTGCGAAAGGCGGCCACCCAGGCGCTCGACCGTTACGGCTACGGCATGGCGTCTGTGCGCTTCATCTGCGGCACGCAGGAGGAGCACAAAGAGCTCGAGGCGACGATTTCGTCTTTCCTCGGCCTTGAAGACACCATCCTCTACGGCTCCTGCTTCGACGCCAATGGCGGCCTGTTCGAGACGCTGCTAGGCGAGGATGACGCGATCATCTCGGATGCGCTGAACCACGCCTCGATCATCGATGGCGTCAGGCTGTCGAAGGCCAAGCGCGTCCGCTACGCCAACAACGACATGGCGGATCTTGAGGCGCGGCTGAAGGAAGCCAGGGATTGCCGTTTCCGGCTGATCGCCACCGACGGCGTGTTCTCGATGGACGGCATCATCGCCAACCTGAAAGGCGTCTGCGACCTTGCCGACAAATACGATGCCATGGTCATGGTCGACGACAGCCATGCGGTTGGCTTCGTCGGCAAAAATGGCCGTGGCTCGGCCGAGCATTGCGGCGTCGAGGGCAGGGTCGACATCATCACCGGCACGCTCGGCAAGGCGCTCGGCGGCGCTTCCGGCGGTTATACGTCAGGCAAAAGCCAGGTGGTCGACTGGCTGCGACAGCGCTCACGGCCCTATCTGTTCTCCAATACGCTGATGCCGGCGATCGCCGGCGCTTCGATCAAGGTGTTCGACCTGATCCGCAATGGCGATGCCTTGCGCGAACGCCTCTATGCCAATGCGGCGCGGTTCAGGTCTGAGATGGGCAAGCTCGGCTTCACGCTGGCGGGGGCCGATCATCCGATCATCCCGGTGATGCTGGGCGACGCGACGCTGGCGCAGGAGATGGCGGCGCGCATGCTGAAGCGCGGCATCTATGTTATCGGCTTCTCGTTCCCGGTGGTGCCGAAGGGCCAGGCGCGCATCCGCACCCAGATGTCGGCGGCGCATTCCATTGCCGACATCGACCGTGCGGTGGAGGCTTTCGCTGCGGTCGGCAAGGAGCTGGGTGTCATTTCCTGAGCAGCCGGCGCCGAAAAGCGATTCCGGATCAAGAGATTCAAGGGACAAAAGAATGTCGAACATGATGAAGGCGCTGGTGAAGGCCAAGGCCGAACCGGGCATCTGGATGGAAGAGGTGCCGGTGCCGGAGATCGGCCCCAACGATGTGCTGATCAAGATCAAGAAGACGGCGATCTGCGGTACCGACGTGCACATCTACAATTGGGACCAGTGGGCGCAGAAGACCGTGCCGGTGCCGATGGTCACCGGTCATGAGTTCGTCGGCACCGTCGCCGATTTCGGTGCAGCCGTCACCGAATACAAGGTCGGCCAGCGCGTGTCGGGCGAGGGCCACATCGTCTGCGGCCATTGCCGTAACTGCCGTGCGGGCAGGGGGCATCTCTGCCGCAACACGCTCGGCGTGGGTGTTAACCGGCCCGGCGCCTTCGGTGAGTATCTGGCGATACCGCAGCACAATGTCGTGCCGATCCCCGACGACGTGCCGGACGAGATTGCAGCAATCTTCGATCCCCTGGGCAATGCCGTTCACACGGCATTGTCCTTCGACCTCGTCGGCGAGGATGTGCTGGTCACAGGCGCGGGGCCGATCGGCATCATGGGCGCGCTGGTGGCGCAATGCGTGGGTGCGCGAAAGGTCGTCATCACCGACATCAACCCGGTACGGCTGGCGCTGGCGAAAAAGCTCGGCGTCCAGCATGTCGTCGACGCCTCGAAGGAAAAGCTGCGCGAAATCATGCCGGCGCTGGGCATGACCGAAGGTTTTGACGTCGGCCTGGAAATGTCGGGAGCGGCGCCCGCCTTCCGCGACATGATCGACACCATGAACAATGGCGGCAAGATCGCTATTCTGGGCATTGCGCCGACCGGCTTCGAGATCGACTGGAACAAGGTCATCTTCAAGATGCTGCATCTCAAGGGCATCTATGGCCGCGAAATGTTCGAGACCTGGTACAAGATGATCGCGCTGGTCCAGGGGCCGCTCGATGTGTCGGGGCTGATCACCCACCGCATCGGTATTGATGATTTCCAGACGGGCTTTGATGCGATGCGCAGCGGCAGTTCCGGCAAGGTGGTGATGGACTGGTAGGGGCGACCTATTGGCTTCACGTGGGGACCAGAGATGGCGGACAACGAGCACGGGCGTATCATTGCTGCGCAGGCAAAGATCGCGTTGCAGCCCGCCGGATTTCAGCGAAAGGGGCAATCACGTGTCTGGATCGCAGATCGTGGCTTCTGGCTAAGTGTAGTCGAATTTCAGCCCAGCTCTTGGTCCAAAGGCACGTACCTGAACGTAGCAGTCCACTGGCTTTGGGGCTCGCTTCTGGAAACACTGACCTTCGATCGCTCTGAACGCGTCGGCGGGTTCGTTGAGTTCCAGAGCCCCGAGCAGTTTGTGCCCGTGGTCAGTCAAATGGCCAGGAAGGCAGTCGAGATCGATCAGGTTCATCGATCGATGTTTCCTTCCGTGCAGGCGGCAGCGACGATTCTCGTGAATGAATTGCAGCCGGGTGCGTACGGCGAATGGGCAGCTTTTAATGCCGGGGTGGCGGCCGGTTTGGCTGGTGATTTTGAAACGGCAAGGCGGCTGTTTGAAAGAGTTCAAAGACACGCGGCCTCGCAAGCGCAGGCGCTCCTGGCCTACATCGATGATCCGGTGGCATTTCGAACCCACGTCAGAGGCATCATTGAAGCCGAACGCACATATTACGGCTTAGGAGCGTTGCCTACCGCCGGAGCAATCTGATTTCTGCGACGGTCGAACCTTGCCTCCAGAGCTGCCACCCCGTTGACAATCGCCGCGCGTTCCTCCGCACCGAGCCTAGCCAGCAACTCCTTCTCAAACGCCTTCGCCAGCGGCACCATCTCGTGATAGGCGGCAAGCCCGGCCTTGGTGAGAGCCAGATGTTCAACGCGGCGGTCGCTCTCGTCAGGCGTGCGTGTCAGCCAGCGCCGTCGCGCGAGTTCGGCCACGGCGCGCGAAACCTTGGTCTTGTGCATGGCCGACTGCTCGCCGAGTTCTGTCGCCGTCATCGTGCCGCGCTGGCCGAGACCTGAAAGCGTGCGCCACTCCGGTCGGGTCAGCCCGTGGCGATCCCGGTAGATCTTCGAGAATTCGCGGCTGACGGCATCGGCCAGCCGGTAGAGGCGGTAGGGCAGGAAACTTTCCAGTTCCAGAATATCGGATTCCATGATGCGCGCCGTGGCCGTTGATAGTTACATTTTCAATGGTTACAAATGAAACCAGTTTGGTCAATATTGCCGGTAAGCCGCGTTTCAGGCGGCTGAGAGGCAGGGATCAGGGAGGRTCGGATGGCCTTTTCCTACATGCCGGGCTTCGGCAACGATTTTGAGACCGAAACCTTGCCCGGCTCGCTGCCGCAGGGACGGAACTCGCCGCAGCGGCCGGCCTACGGCCTCTATGCCGAGCAACTTTCGGGCTCGCCCTTCACCGCGCCGCGCGGCACCAATGAGCGCTCCTGGCTGTATCGCATCCGGCCGAGCGTCAAGCACACCGGCCGGTTCAAGGCAGCGACCTATCCCTTGTGGAAGACCGCGCCCAATGTCGGCGATCATGAATTGGCGCTTGGCCAGTATCGCTGGAATCCGGTGCCGATGCCGAAGGACCCGACCGACTTTATTCAGGGCATGTGCACGATCACCACGGCTGGCGACGTGCTAGGGCAGAGCGGCATGGCAGCCCATGTCTATGTCGCCAACACATCGATGGTCGACGACCATTTCTTCAACGCGGACGGCGAGTTGCTGGTCGTCCCGCAAGTCGGCGCCCTGCGTCTGGTGACGGAGATGGGCGTCATCGAGCTGCGGCCCGGCGAGATCGCCGTTTTGCCGCGCGGCCTCGTCTTCAAGGTCGAACTGGTCGACGAGGAAGTACGCGGCTATGTCTGCGAGAACTACGGCGCCAAGCTGACCTTGCCCGACCGCGGCCCGATCGGCGCCAATTGCCTGGCCAACCCGCGCGATTTCAAGACGCCTTGTGCCTGGTTCGAGGAGAAGGAAACGCCGTGCCGGCTGATCGTCAAATGGTGCGGCAATTTCCATGTCACCGAGATCGGCCATTCGCCGCTCGATGTTGTTGCCTGGCACGGCAACTACGCGCCCTACAAATATGATCTGGCGACCTTTTCGCCGGTCGGTGCGCTTTTGTTCGACCATCCAGATCCGTCGATCTTCACGGTGCTGACCGCGCCGAGCGGCGAGGAGGGCACCGCCAACATCGACTTCGTCATCTTTCCGCCGCGCTGGCTGGTGGCCGAAAATACGTTCCGGCCGCCCTGGTATCACCGCAACATCATGAGCGAGTTCATGGGGCTGATCCATGGCCAGTACGACGCCAAGGAAGAAGGTTTTATCCCCGGCGGCATCAGCCTGCACAATCTGATGCTGGCCCATGGCCCGGACGCGCCTGGCTTCGAAAAGGCCTCGCGTGCTGAGCTGAAACCGGTCAAGCTCGACAACACCATGGCCTTCATGTTCGAGACCCGCTACCCGCAGATGCTGACCCGCTACGGCGCCGAACTGGAAACCCGGCAGGACAATTACATCGACTGCTGGGCCGACCTGAAGAAACGCTTCAATGGCACGCCCGAGGGCGACTGGTCTTGAGGCTCGTCTGATGAGCGATCGACTGGTGCTGCTCGGCTCGAAGGGCGGCCCGGCGTTGCGGCCGGGTGGGCCGTGGCCGAGTTCGTCGCTGTTGGAACTCGGTGGGCGGATCATCGTCGTCGATTGCGGGCTTGGCGTGACGCGTGGTCTGGTCGATGCCGGCATCAGCCTGAAGGCGCTCGACCTTGTCTTCATCACGCATTTGCATTCCGATCATGTGCTGGAACTCGGGCCGTTGCTCCACACCGCATGGACGGCGGGTCTGGCGACGCCGGTCAACGTGTTCGGGCCCGCCGGCACCGGCCATTATTGGCGGCGCTTCTGCCAGGCGATGGAATTCGACATTGAAATCCGTATCGTTGACGAGGGTCGGCCCGATATTCGCGAACTGATTTCGATCAGCGAATTCGGCGAGGGGCAGGTGGTCGAGCAAGGCGGCCTGAAAGTGACGGCGCTGCGTGTCGACCATCCACCGGTGACCGACTGCTTTGCGCTGCGCTTCGAGCATGGCGGGAAAAGCGTGGTGTTTTCCGCCGACACGGCCTTCTTTCCGCCGCTCGCCGATTTTGCCAAGGGTGCTGATGTTCTCGTCCATGAAGCCATGCTGGAAGAGGGCATCGAACGGCTGGTCGCCAGAACCGGCAATGGCGCTCGGCTCAGAGAACATCTGCTCGCCAGCCACAGCTTCGCCGAAGGGGCCGGGCGTATCGCCAGCGATGCCGGCGTGAAGAGGCTGGTGCTCAATCACCTCATTCCCGCCGACGATGCCGAGATCGGCGAGGCGGATTGGATCGCCGCTGTCAGGAAAACATGGGCCGGCGACTTGACGATCGCCTGCGACGGCCTTGTTGTGGAATTAAGCAGTGTGAAAGCTGCACAAGGAGAGGAAACCGCATGAAGCTTGCCACACTGAAGGACGGGACGCGCGACGGAAAACTCGTTGTCGTCTCGCGCGACCTGACGCAGTACACCGACGCCTCTTTCCTGGCGCGCACGCTGCAGGCGGCACTCGACGACTGGCGCAGGATTTCACCGCATCTCGGCACAATAGCGGAATCGCTGGAGAACAATGCGGTGCCGTCGGCGCGCTTTCACGAGCACGACGCGCATTCGCCGCTGCCGCGCGCCTATCAATGGGCGGATGGATCGGCCTATGTGAATCATGTCGAACTGGTGCGCAAAGCACGCGGCGTCGCAATGCCGGCAAGCTTCTGGACCGATCCGCTGATCTATCAGGGCGGCTCGGACTCCTTCATTCCACCGCGCGATCCGATCCGCATGGCCGACGAAGCCTTCGGCATCGACATGGAAGGCGAAGTCGCCGTCATCGTCGACGACGTGCCGATGGGGGCAAGCCTAGACGAAGCACGCGCCGCGATCCGGCTGGTCATGCTGGTCAACGATGTCACGCTGCGCGCGCTGACGGGACCGGAACTGGCCAAGGGGTTTGGTTTCTTCCAGTCGAAACCGTCCTCTGCCTTTTCGCCCGTCGCGGTGACGCCGGATGAACTGGGCGACGCCTGGGATGGCGGCAAGGTCAGCCTGCCGCTGCTCGCCGACCTTAACGGCAAGCCGTTCGGCCGCGCCAATGCCGGTGTCGACATGACCTTCGATTTTCCGGCACTGATCGTGCATGCGGCCAGGACAAGGCCGCTGGTATCAGGCACCATCATCGGTTCGGGCACAGTCTCCAACAAGCTCGACGGCGGGCCGGGCAAGCCTGTCTCGGCGGGCGGCGCCGGCTATTCCTGCATCGCCGAGCTGCGCATGATCGAGACCATCGAGGCGGGTGAACCCAAAACGCCGTTCCTGCGCTTCGGCGACACGGTGCGCATCGAGATGAAGGACAGAGCCGGCCATTCGATCTTCGGCGCCATCGAGCAAAAGGTCGAGAAGTACCAGGGACAACATGGGATAATGGAATGACGGGGGAGGTGCTCTATTTGCTGGCTGGCGTCTTGGCGCTTGGGATTCTGGCAGTCTTCATCCTGGCCATTCGGTTGAGCTATCGTATCGAGGCGCGCTCACCGGATCTGACCAACCGCAGCGGCTTTCCGCGCAAGGCGATGATGTTCCACACCATCACCAACATGAACGTCGCACGGGATGAGGAAACGCAAGCCATGCGCCGGCGCATGAACGGGTTGCTGCTGATCGTTCTCGCCGGATTCGCGATCATGGCGGCAGGCCTGCATCTGGTGCGGTCGGGGGGATGATTTCGTGACCCTGCTGGATCACCTGCGCCGCATGGC
>NZ_JBFUGJ010000293.1:0-7281 GCF_056402975.1 Mesorhizobium sp. P3_A9
GCCCAGTTCAAGCCGGAAGTCGCCTCGCTCAATATGGGTTCGATCAATTTCGGGCTCTATCACCTCGCCGACAAATACGAGACCTTCAAGTTCGACTGGGAAAAGCCGCATCTGGAGGCGACGCGCGACCTCGTTTTCCGCAACTCGTTCAAGGACATCGAGTACATCCTGGCGACTTGCTACGACAATGGCACGCGCTTCGAGTTCGAGTGCTACGACATTGCGCACCTCTACAACCTCGCCCATTTCGCCGATCGCGGGCTGGTGAAGCCGCCATTCTTCGTGCAGTCGGTGTTCGGCCTGCTCGGCGGCATCGGCACTCATCCCGAAGACGTCGCCCATATGAAGCGCACCGCGGACCGGCTGTTCGGCGACCAGTTCCGCTGGTCGGTGCTCGGCGCTGGCGCCAGCCAGTTGCGCATCGCAGCGCAATCGGCAGCGCTTGGCGGCAACATCCGGGTCGGGCTGGAGGACAGCCTGTGGGCCGGCAAGGGCAAGCTCGCCAAGTCGAACGCCGAGCAGGTCCTGCTGGCGCGCAAGATCATCGAGGGGCTTGGCATGGAGGTGGCGACGCCGGACGAGGCGCGCGAGATGCTGTCGCTGAAGGGCGGCGACAAGGTCGCCTTCTGACCAGTCGCTGCAGTCGTCGAAACAGAGGAGGATGGCATGAAGATCGAAGTCGTGGTGGACGTGAAGACGACGCTGGGCGAAGGCCCGCTATGGGACGTCGAACAGGAGCGCCTGTACTGGATCGACAGTTTCGACGGCCGCGTGTTCCGCGCCACCGCTGACGGGCGCGAGATACGCTCCTGGGACGTGCCGATGAAGATCGGCTCGATGGCGCTGCGCAAGGATGGCAGCGGCGCGGTCGTCTCGCTGCAGCGCGGCTTCCATCTGCTCGATTTTGCCTCTGGCGATGTGACCTTGATCCATGATCCGGAGCCGGACAGGCCGATGAACCGCCTCAATGACGGCAAGGTTGACCGGCGCGGCCGCTTCTTCGCCGGCTCGATGGACACGATGGAGGAGGGGCCATCAGGCGGGCTCTACCGGCTCGATCCGGATTTCTCCGTCACCAGGATCGATTCCGGCATCATCTGCTCCAACGGTCCGTGCTGGAGCCCCGACGACCGCACCTTCTATTTCGCCGACACCTGGACCGGCGAGATCTGGGCCTATGACTACGACATCGCCACCGGTGCGGCCACCAACCGCCGTACTTTTGTGCGCGTCGACACCAGCAAGGGCGGCGCGGCCGATGGCTCGACCGTCGATGCCGAGGGCTATCTGTGGAATGCGCTGGTCTATGATGGCCGCCTGGTGCGCTATGCGCCTGACGGTACCGTCGATCGCATCATCGACATGCCGGTGAAGAAGATCACCAGCGTAATGTTCGGCGGGCCGAAGCTCGACACGCTCTACGTCACCTCGATGGCCAAGCCGCCGCTGCCGCGCTTTCCCGGCGACGGTGTGCTGCGCGGCAGCCTGTTCGCGATTACAGGCCTGGGGGTGACCGGTGTTCCGGAGCCGCGGTTTGGCGGGTGACTTCAACCCGCTGCGAGTTCAGCGGCACCATTTCTCGACGGCAATCGCAATCGCCTTCGTGCAATCGACGAGATCGCGCACCGAAACGCGTTCGTTCGGCTGATGCGCCTGCGCCGGGTCGCCCGGGCCGAAGTTGACGGTCGGGGTGTTGCCAAGGCCGGTCGGCAGGCCGATGTCGCTGTGCGCGCCGAAACCACTGAGAACGGGCGACAGATTGGCTTCCTCGACGGCCTGCTGAAAGACACCGACGAACGGATTGTCCGACGGGATCTCGGCGCAGTCCGCGTCGAGAATCCATTCGATACGGGCCGGGTGTTTTCGCAGGTAGGGATCCGCCTGGCAGACATTGGCGATATGCTCTTCGATCTCGCGCTTGACGTTGCCGCCCAGCCTGAACTCGTCATGCTCGCTCGGCAGATATTGCGCGTCGATGATGATCTCGCCGCGTCCTGCCATGGAGGAGGGGTGTTCGCCGGCATTGATCTGGGTGACGATGATCTGGTTGGGCAGGTCCATCAGCGGATGGTTTTTCCGGGGATCAAACATCCAGCGCCGGTTGAGAATGTCGATACCGTCGAGGATTTGCCGGCAAAGCTGGACGGCATCGACCGGGCCGCTCGAATACCAGGCATTCGGCGTGAGTTCGGCATGGCCGCCTATGCCGTCGATGATGATCCTGCCCCACAGGATGCCGTGGCAGAGCGGCGCGATCTTGTTTGCCGTCGGTTCGGTCATGATACCGGCGTCGGCGTGAAAACCGCGATCGACCATGGCGAGCGAACCCATGCCGCCGATTTCCTCGTCGACGACGGTGGTGAAGACGATGTCACCGGACAGGGGCATGTCGAGTTCCCTGAGGATTTCGACGGCCATGAGCATGCAGGCAACACCGCCTTTCATGTCGACCGTGCCGCGGCCGTGCAGGAAGCCATCCTTGAGCACGGGTTGGAACGGGTCGGTCGTCCAGTGGCTGGCGGCGCCCGGCGGGACGACGTCGATGTGGCCGGTGAGCATGATGGAGCGTCCGCCGCCTGTACCCTTCAGGACGCCGCCGAGATTGGGCCGGCCTTCAAAAGTCCTGCCCTTGTTGGCGCCGGCGCGGCCCTTGTATTTTTCGTAGAGCGCCGGCCCGTCCGGATCCCAGAGATCGGTCGAGAAGCCGAGCGCTTCGATGCGCTTTTGCAGATAGAGCTGGCAATCACGCTCGCCGGGGCCGGCCTCCTTCGGATTGGATTTCACGATCGAGGGGAAGGCGACGAGATCGCTCAGCGTTGCGACGATGCGGTCGGCGGCTGCCTCGACGCGCGCGGCGATGATCTCTTCTTTGGACGGCATCATGATCTCCAACGTTGGGAAAGTCGGTCGGCGAGAAGGACGAACACCAGAAGGGCGCCGACAATCCCCACCTGCCAAACCGTGTTGATGTTCAATTGCAGAAGGCCGGTCTTCAGCGTGACCAGCAGCAGGACGGCCGCGAACACGCCGCCGACGCCGCCACGGCCGCCGGTGATGACGATGCCTCCGAGCATGGCGGCGGTGAGCGATTCCAGTTCGAGGTTCTGGCCGATGTTGGGCCGGCCGCTGCCGAGCCAGGCGAGCGAAACGAGGCCGGCAGCACCAGCGAGAGCGCCGCTCAAGCAATAGAGAATGAAGCGCACGCGATCGACCGGAATGCCGACCAGTTTGGCCGAACGTTCATTGAAGCCCATGGCATAGATCCAGCGCCCCCAGGCCGTCGAGATCAGCACCAGGCCGGCCAGCACGAAGCACGGGATGGCGAGGGTGAGAAAAGGCATGGGAATGCCCATGACAACGCCACGCCCCCACGCAAGCAGCCAGGAAGGCACGCCCGCCTGGGCTCCACCGCCGGTGACGGCAAGTGCCGCGCCGGAATAGACGAAGAATGTGCCGAGCGTTGCTATGAAGGGGAGAAGGGCGAGCCCGTTCACCAGCCATCCGTTCAACGCACCGAGCAGGGCGCCTGCCAGGATGCAGACGGCCGGCAGCAGGACAGGCGGCAAGCCCAGCTTGATGCAAAGCATGGCAAGGATGGCCGAGAGCGACACTGCGCCGCCGACCGACAGGTCGATGCCGGCGCCGCCAGCCAGGATGACCAGCGCTTGGCCAAGGCCGACCAGCGCCAGGATCGTCGAGAACTGAAGGACGGTGGTGACAGTACCGAGGTTGAAAACCGAAGGCCGGAGCGCCAACAGGCCGACAATCACGATCAGCCAGAGCCCGCAGAGCAAGGCCAAGGTGAGGGCTGGGCCCTGCAGGTTGCGGAGCGTTTTCATGCGCGGGCTCGCTGTATCAGGCCAAGCGACAATCGGTTGGAGACAGCCTCAAAGCCAAGCACGCCGATGATGAGAACACCGGTGACGACGGGCTGCCAGAGCGAGGGGACGCCAATCAAAAGCAATCCGTTCTGCAGGATTCGCAACAGAAGCACGCCGAGCACCGTGCCGATCAGGCTGCATTTGCCGCCCAATATGCTTGTGCCTCCGAGAATGACCGCGGCAATGGCATCGAGCGCCAGCGTGCTGCCGATCGTCATTTCGACATTGCGGTAGGTGGCGACATAGAAAGTGGCGGCAATGCCGGTCAGAAAGCCGCTGATGAGGAAGGTCATGAAGCGGGTCTTGATGACCGGTATGCCGGACAGCCGCGCCTTTTCCTCCGAATTGCCGATCGCCAGCAAATTCAGCCCATAAGGCGTTCGCCGCAACGCCAGCCAGACGATGAGATAGGCAATGGCGATCACCAGGGCAGGAACGGGGACACCGAGTACGGTCGTTGCAAGAATATTGGTGAGGCTCGATGGCAGGCCGGAAAGCCATTGCCCGCCGAGAAGGACGAAGACGGCGGTGCGGTAGACGCCGAGCAGGCCGAGCGTTGCGACGATGGCCGGAACGCGGCCCAGCACGACGACGGTTGCCGTCACGCATCCCAGCAATGCCCCGACCAGCGGGCCGACAATGATTGCCAGCGCCGGATTGCCATCGGCACCGAGCACGCGGCCGATGGCGATGGCCGCGAGCCCCATGACGATGCCGATCGACACATCGATGCCGCCCATGGCCAGGAGCAAGGTCATGCCAAGGCCGATGAGCAACAGTTCGACGCTGTTGCGCAGCACCGTCGCCGCATTGCCTGAGGTGGCGTAGTGGGGCGATGCGACAGAAAAGATGATGATCGCCAGCAAACAGGCGACAAGCAGAGACCACTCGCGTCCGTTCATGGAGAAGACACCGTTTGCAGACTGTCGCACCGCGCTCATGTCAGGCTCAGAAGTTGAACTTGTCGACATTGTCCTTGGTGAAGACAGCCGGCGGCCCGAGCAGCAGGATGCCCTTGGCGGCATCGTAGGTGACGGGCTTTTCCAGGCCGGCGATCTTGTTCTCCGCCTCGAAGGCCTTGCCGTCGATCAGCTGCTTGCCGGCCCAGACCGTGAGATAGCCGAGCTGTTCGGGGTCCCAGAGCACGGTGAAGCCGAAGGCACCGCTCTTCAGGTAGGAGCGCGCCGTGTTCGGGCTGCAGTAGCCGGCGCCGATCACGGAGCCGATCTTGCCGGCGGTTTCGATGGCCTGGGCAACGCCCGGGCAGGTCGAGGATGCGACGGCAATGATGGCCTTGATATCGGGGTTGGCGGCCATGAGATCGCCGGAGATTTGCGCGGCGCGTTCGGCCGTGCCGCCGGCGAATTGCGGCGCGAGCAGCTTCAGCTTCGGATATTTGGCGGTGGCTTGCTTTTGCATGAAGCCGATCCAGGCATTGAGATTGGACGCCGTCGCCTCGCCGGAGACGATGCCAATCGTTGCGTCCTCGCCAACGCGCTTGACGAGTTCGTCGATGATCGTGGTGCCGAGGCCTTCGTCGGTCGCCTGGGCCACATAGACAGCGCGGCCGCTGTCGGGCGCATCACTGTCGCTGGTGAACAGTTTGATGCCCTTCGCCTTGGCGCTCTCGACAACGGGGGCGATGCTGGAGGCATCGAGCACGCTGACCGAAATCGCCTCGACACCCTGGTCGATCAGGTTCTGGACGATCTGCAACTGGTCGACCGGGTTGGTGTCGACGGGGCCGGAATAGATGAAATCGACACCGAGGTCCTTGGCGGCGCGGTTGCCGCCGGCTTCCATGGCGTTGAAATAAGGGATGCCGATCAACTGCGGGACGAAGGCGACCTTGTGTTTGTCGGCGGCGTGCGCTGCCGTGGCAATGACGAGTGACAGGGCGGAGGCGGCGAGCACTTTCTTGAACTGTGAAAGCATTGTGGTTTGATCCTCTCTGGAAATGACGTGCGTTTCAGTTTGTTTTTTCGAGCGCCCGCACGTCGGGATGAGCGCCTGTTATGAGCGAAACGACTTCCTCGTGATTGGTCTCGGCCGCCAGCCGTTCGGCGACCTTGCGGCCGCGCCGGAACACGACGATGCGGTCGGCAACGTCGAAGACTTCGGAAATGTTGTGGCTGATGAGGACGACGGCACAGCCGCGCGCGGCAAGCCGCCGCGTCAAGGCCAGGACCTTGCGGGTCTCGGCGACGGCAAGAGCCGCCGTCGGCTCGTCCATAATGACCAGTTTGGCGTTCAGATTGAGCGCCCGGCAGATGGCGACGGCCTGGCGCTGACCGCCCGACAGGCTGCCGACAGGCGCTTCCGGATCCGAAATATGAGCATCGAGCTCCTTCAGCAGGCCATCGACGCGCTGGCGCATTTCCTGACGCTTCAGAAATGGAATGCCCAAAATGGAGCGTTTCAATTCGCGGCCGAGAAAGACGTTTTCGGCGATCGACAGGTTCTCCGAGAGCGCCAACTCCTGAAAGATCGTGGCAATCCCCGATGACGCCGCATCCTTGGGCGAGGAAAACGCGACCGGCTTGCCTTCGATGACCAGCTCGCCGTCGCTCGGCGGGTGGGCGCCCGCTAGGATCTTGATGAAGGTCGATTTGCCCGCGCCATTGTCGCCGAGCAGCGCCAGCACCTCGCCGGAGCGGATTTCCAGGTCGACATTTGAAAGCGCCGTCAGCGCGCCGAAGCGCTTGGCGATGTTCCTGGCGACAAGAAAGGGTTCTGTCATGACGGTCATCCAGCGATTGCGGATCGGTTAGATGGTCTTGCTCACCCAACGCAGCACATTGGTCCAAAGGCGGGCATAGCCGGGCCATTCGACGAAACTGTTGGGCAGCCAGTGCGGGCCGATATCCGATGTCCAGACCAGGGTGCGCCCTTCGCCATGGCGTCCCGTGACCAGCAGCGGGTGGCCGCCCTGGTCCTGCGGCAGCCGTGCCAGGACTTCGACGTCGTCCCGGTCGCGGGCAACGACTTCGTTGGCGCCGAGAAGAATGGGCCATTCACCGTCGATACCGGCAAAGAGCGGGTGATCCCTGGGGGCAATGATCTCAGGCCGAAAGCCCTCGGGAACTTCCAGGCGGTCATCGTAGGGCAGGCAGGTCACCGGTAGCGCATCCTCGACCGCGGTGCGATGCCAGCGCGCCTTGCCGTCGATGCCCTGGAAGGAGAAGTAGCCGCCGATCATGATCAGGCCGCCGCCGGCCAGCGTCCAGTCGCGCAGAAGCTTGAGCCGGTTGGGGACCGTCTTGCCGTGCAGCCAGACATCGGGGTGGAGCAGGAGCGAATTCGCGCCGATGTCTGAGAGGATGAGCGCCTTGTATTGCGACAGGCCCTCCATGGTGAAAGGCAGCTTTTCAACAGCCTCGTGGGCCGGCATGTAGTCGAG
>NZ_JBFUGJ010000294.1:0-7172 GCF_056402975.1 Mesorhizobium sp. P3_A9
ATTGCACCCCGAGCCGGCCCTGTTCGGACGCGGCGCGCTCGGCAAGGCACAGGTCGAGATGTGGCAGAGACGGATGGAGTTCAACCTGCTCAGCTGCGTCGCCCAGGCCTTTCGCCACGTCCATCCGGCCATGAAGGACTGGGAAACTCCGCAGATCCCCGAATGGGGCGAGGCCAACAAGCCGAAGGCGGTCGCATTCCTGAAAATCCTCGACGACGAGCTGGCGAGCCGGGAATTCGTCGCCGGCGACAGCTATTCGATTGCCGATATCACCGGCCTGATCGCGATCGATTTCATGAAGCCGGCACGCATCAAGGTGCCGGAAGAATGCGCCAATGTGCTGCGTTGGCATCAGGCGGTCTCCAGCCGGCCGAGTGCCGCCGCTTGAGTGTGGAACTGGACAGTTTTGCAGAGGAGGTCCGGGCCTGCCGCATCTGTGTCGAAAACCCTATCGGCAAGCCGCTGCCGCATGAGCCGCGACCGGTGCTGCGGCCRTCGTCCAGCGCGCGCATCCTCATCGCCRGCCAGGCGCCGGGAACCAAGGTGCACCTSTCGGGCATGCCGTTCACCGATGCTTCGGGCGACCGCCTGCGCAGCTGGCCCGGTGTGACCAGCGACGAATTCTACGACATCGAGAAATTCGCCATCGTGCCGATGGGCTTCTGCTTTCCCGGCCAGGACGCCAAGGGCGGCGACCTGCCGCCTAGGCGCGAATGCGCGCCGGCCTGGCGCACGCCCTTGATGGCCTTGATGCCGCGGATCGACCTGGTGCTGACGATCGGCATCTATGCGCAGTCCTGGCACATGGGTGCCGCGCGCCGACCCTCGCTGACGGAAACGGTGATGGACTGGCGCGCCATCTGGGAGAATTCCGTCGGAGCGAAAGTGCTGCCGCTGCCGCATCCATCCTGGCGCAACAGCGGCTGGCTGAAGCAGAATCCGTGGTTTGAAATGGAATTGCTGCCTTTCCTGCGCTCGGAAATCCGCTATCGCATCGGCTAGGCATTCTGCAAGAAATCACTCGCTTTCGTGGCGATTGGCAGAATTTCTTTCTTGTGAAAGCCTCGAATAAGAGGGAATATAGACAAACTATTCCCCTAGGAGCCTCTAATGGACCGCCTTGACCGAAAGATCCTACGCCTCCTTCAGGAGGACGCGACGCTCGCGGTGGCCGATGTCGCCAAGAAAGTCGGCCTGTCGACGACGCCCTGCTGGCGCCGCATCCAGAAGCTCGAGGAAGAGGGCGTCATCAAGCGGCGCGTCGCCATTCTCGACCATGAGAAGGTCAATGTGCGGGTCACCGTCTTCGTCTCGATCCGCACCAACTCACACAGCCATGAGTGGCTGCGGCGGTTTTCCGAGGTCATCCAGGAGTTTCCCGAGGTGGTCGAGTTCTACCGCATGAGCGGCGACGTCGATTACCTGCTGCGCGTCGTCGTGCCCGACATCGCCGCCTACGATGCCTTCTACAAGCGCCTGATCGCCAAGATCGAGATCCGTGACGTGTCGTCGTCCTTCGCCATGGAGCAGATCAAGTACACGACCGAAATCCCGCTCGACTACATGGTGCTGGACAAGGAATCGGGTGCCAACGCCGCCTGAGCGCGATCAATTCTTCTTCTTGTTGAGGAAACTCCAGGGCGAGTTCACCGGCAGCGTAACGGTGTCCGGCACGGTGTCGACACCGACTACATCCGCTTTGCGCACGGTGTAGCCGGACTGGATGACGCTGACGCCGTCGAGAATGAACAGCTGGCTCTTTTCCATGTCCGGCTTCAAGGCGCCGGTGACGGCRACCGACTGGTAGGCYTGCGACATCTTGTARGGAYGGGCAGGCGTGACCAGCACGATCTGGTTGGGCGGCGGTGTCGGCATGTGGCTGCATGCGCCCGTCCACGGCACCAGCAGGAACTGATAGACAAGGTCGCCGTCACGATCGACCGGCAATGCATAGCCGGCTAATTGTATGGTCTTATCCTGCAGATCGAGGGACAGCGTCTCGCCATGATCGGGCAATTTTGCCGCGATCATCGGCAGCCCGGCGTCTTCGGCAACCGCCTGGGTCGCGGGGCGCAAATCCTTCCAGAAGATGTGCATCGTCTCGGCCGAGGCGCCGGCAGCGGTGAGAGACAGCGCGGCCGCGAGCGCCAGGATTGATTTGAGGTGGATGCTCATGCCGCTTCCTTTGCAGGCGAGTAAAGACGCCGGGACCAATGGCGTCAATGCTCGAGCCGCATCACATGTCGGCGAGGGCCGCGCTCGTCTCGCGGAAGCTGTCCGTCAGCCTTTTCTGGCGGCGACCCGCTCGAGCGTTTTGGCATTGGTCAATTCTCTCACCGCATTCTTGCCGTTCCAGCGTGCCGTCTTGTCGGGTGATCGCGCGAGCCTTTCGGCGACGGCAAGGGCAGCGCCGTGCATCTCCATCGATCGCTTGCCGATCGAACGAAGCGCCCAGTTCACAGCCTTCTTCACGAAATTGCGGCCGTCGGTGGCGTGCGCTTCGATGATCGGCAGGAAGGCAAGAAAAGTTGCCTCCGGCTCTTTCTTTCGGTGGACGACGGACCATGCCATCATGGCAAAAGCCGTGCGTCTAACGAATTCCCGTTCATCAGCCGCGAACTCGCCTATCAGGTCTTTCCAGGCGTCCGTGTCGACGAAGAGATCAGACACGCCATCGACGATATCCCAGGAGTCGAAACTCGACGCCCATTGCCTTGCATCCGCTGCGGAAAACCGCTCTGGGTCGGCCGTGACGGAAGCGATGAACTGCGCCTCCATGATGCCTGACTCCCACAGCTCAAAAGCGCGCTCGTGGTTGCGTTTGATCTTGCGGGCAATCTGCCGCTGAACGCCATGCGGGATTCCAAGCGCCCGGTCGATCTTGATACCGTAGCGCAGCATGCCAAGGCGATTTTCCTCCGAACCGATCGAGCGCAAATGCGCGATGATTTCGCCGGCACTGGATTGGGGCGACAGCTCGGCCATCCCAGCCTACTTCTCCAGGCGCGCCAGCAGCGAGGACGTGTCCCAGCGCTTGCCGCCCATCGCCTGCACATCCTTGTAGAACTGGTCGACAAGCGCCGTCACCGGCAGCCTGGCAGCGTTGCGGTCGGCCTCCGCCAGGCAGATGCCGAGGTCCTTTCGCATCCAGTCGACGGCGAAGCCGAAATCATATTTGCCGGCATTCATCGTCTTGTGCCGGTTCTCCATCTGCCAGGAACCGGCGGCACCCTTGGAAATCACCTCGATCACCTTCTCGATGTCGAGCCCGGCCTGCTTGCCGAAATGGATGCCTTCCGACAGTCCCTGCACCAGTCCGGCGATGCAGATCTGGTTGATCATCTTGGTCAGCTGGCCGGCGCCTGCCGATCCCATCAGGCCGACCATGCGGGCATAAGCGTCGATAACAGGCCTCGCCTTGTCGAAAGCATCCTGATCGCCGCCGACCATGACGGTCAGCACGCCGTTCTCGGCACCGGCCTGGCCCCCGGAGACCGGCGCGTCGAGAAATGAGAATCCGCCAGCTTGCGCGGCGGCCGCCAGTTCACGCGCGACCTCGGCCGATGCCGTGGTGTTGTCGATGAAGACCGAACCTGTCTTCATCGATTTGAAGGCGCCTTCCGGACCTGTCGTCACCGAGCGCAGATCATCGTCATTGCCGACGCAGGAAAAGACAAAGTCCTTGTCCTTGGCTGCCTCTGCCGGGGTCAAGGCAAAGCCGCCGCCATGCTGGCCGACCCATTGCTCGGCCTTGGCCTTGGAGCGGTTGTAGACGGTGACGTCATGGCCACCCTTGTTCTTCAAGTGACCGGCCATTGGATAGCCCATCACGCCAAGACCGAGAAATGCCACAGATGCCATAAGCTTGCCCTTCAGAATGGAAATTTGCTGCGCAAGCTCTAGGCCCTGCGCTCAATTCGTCAAGACGCGCGTGGTCCGATCGGCTGGCACAGCAGAGAACGGATCAGCGTTTCAGGTGGATGGTGATCCGGCGCTCGATCCATTCGATCGCATGGCGCAACAACTCGACCATCACRAGATACACCAGGGCGACCCAGATATAGGCCTGGATGTCGAAGGAATTGGCGAAGGCGAGTTTTGCATTGCCCATCAGATCGTAGACGGTGATGATGGCGACGATCGCCGAAGCCTTGACCATCAGGATCAGCTCATTGCCGTAAGGCCGCAAGGCGACGATCAGGGCTTGCGGCAGGATGATCTTGCGCAGCGTCTGCAGTTTGTGCAGGCCGAGCGAGGCAGCCCCTTCCCATTGGCCCCTGTGCACGCTTTCGATGGCGCCGCGCAGGATCTCGGCCTGGTAGGCGGCGGTGTTGAGCGCAAAGGCGAAGACGCCGCAGTTGAAGGCGTCCTTGAAAAAATCCCAGAGCCCGATCATCTGGAGTTGCGGTCGGAACGACCCCAGCCCGTAATAGACCAGAAATGTTTGAACCAGCAGCGGCGTGCCGCGGAAGAAATAGACGTAGCAATAGGCAAGACCGGACAGGATCCGGTTCCTGGACATACGCCCGTAAGCGACAGGCAAGGACATAACGGCGCCAAGCACCATCGAAATGGCGACCAGCGACAGGGTGACGCCAAGTCCGCGCATATAGGCCGGCGCATATTTGGCGAAGAAGGGTGCGTTCCAGGCAAAGAAGAGGTAGGCGACGATACCGAGGCCGAAGGCTACCCACAGGCAGACCAGCGCGTAGCCGACGACGCGGCTTCGCGGCCAGCCGCGGGCCCGCGGTGGTGGCCGTTCGACCAAGGTGGCCGTGGCGCTCATCGTTGTGCCTCCCGTTTGCCGAGCGAGCGCAAAATGGCGCTGGTGGCGAAGGATGACACGATGGCCAGAGCAAGAAAGACCAAGGCCGCCACACCGTAAAACAGGAAGGAATGCTTGGTCACGCGAGCGGCCACGCCGGCGTTGCGCAACGTCTCTGCCAGACCGACGACCGACACCAGCGAGGTGTCCTTCAACAGGCTGAGCCAGCAATTCTCGAGGCCGGGAAACGCAATGCGCAACAGCTGCGGCAAGATCACCAGGCGCATTGTCTGCGCATAGGAAAGACCGATGGCATAACCACCCTCATACTGGCCTTTCGGGATGGCACGGAAGGCCGAGAGGAAAACCTCGCTGGCATAGGACGAAAAGATCAGCGCGAGCACGATCATCCCGGCGACGAAGCTGTTGACGTCGATGGTCGCGTCTGGACGGAAATATCGGATGAGGTGCTGCAGCAGGATCGGCACGCCGAAGAAGAACAGGAAGAGCGTCACCAGTTCCGGTAAGCCACGAAAGACCGTGGTGTAGATATTGGCGGCGACGCGCAGCGATGGCTCTTCGGATTGTTTGCCGAGCGCAATGAAAAAGCCGATCGTCAAACCAATGGGGAGCGTCGCCAGCGCAAGCAGAACCGTTACAATGACGCCATAGGCAATATCGTCACTCCAGCCATCGGGTCCCCAACTGAGAAGTGTCCATATGCTTTGGGCTGGCATTGACGGATCTTATCTCCACGGCATTTCCAGGACGACGAATAGAAAGACGGCGGAGATTGCCCCGCCGTCTTGGCCGTATTGATCAGGACTCGGCGCCGWARACGTCGAACTTGAAGTACTTGTCGTTGATTTCCTTGTACTTTCCATTGGCGCGGATGGCGTCGATGGCCTCATTGAGCTTGTTGACCAGGTCGGTCTCGCCCTTACGTACGGCAATGCCGGCGCCCGGCCCGAAGATATCGACCGGCTGAGGCGACGGCTGGCCGAGAATCTTGCAGCAGGCGCCATCAGGCGAATCCAGCCACTGCTGCAGCACGACAATATCGTCCTCGATGGCGTCGAGACGACCATTGGCAAGATCTGCCTGCTCCTCTGGGCTGCTCGGATAGCCCTTCACGGTGCTGTCGGTGTAGGTCTTTGAGGCATAGTTGAAATGGGTGGTCGTGGTGGCGACACCGACGGTCTTGCCAGCGAGATCTTCCTTGGTCACGCCCTTCAGGGTCGAGTCTTTCGGCACGGCGAGCGCCGACGGCGTGTTATAGTATTTGTGCGAGAAGTCGACCTTCTCCTTGCGCTCCGGCGTGATCGACATCGAAGCGACGATGGCGTCGAACTTGCCGGCCTGGAGTGCCGGAATGATGCCGTCCCAATCCTGGGCGACGAAGGTACACTTGACCTTCATCTGATCGCAAAGTGCCTGGGCGATGTCGATGTCGAAGCCGACGAGCTTGCCGTCGGAGGTCAGGTTGTTGAAAGGGGGGTAGGCGCCTTCGGTGCCGATCCGCAGGGTCTTCTCCTGGGCCTGGGCTACGCCGAGCGTCAGCAGCGCAGCCGATGCGGCGAGCGCGATACGCAGTGCAATACGCATGATAGTCCTCTCTTTATGGTCCCGGCCGTCGTTCCGAACGGCTCTGTGGGGCGGTGCTTTTTGACCGCCCGCTGAGGCGATACTCCCACTCTTTCCAAGAAAAAAGCAACTGCAAAACCACCGAAATCGGTAATGGCGTTCTGCCGTTAGGTTACATCTCAAGCAACGAGGCCGGTGGCGCGCTCGATGAAGTCGACTATCGATTTTACGTCGTCGAGGTCGAATGCCGGCAGGCTCTCGTCGGTGACGGCGAAATCCGCGGCGATGGCGACAATATTAGGATCATCAGCCGAAAGCGGCGCCCGGTCCTTCGCTTCCAGCCGYCGCGTTTCGATCTTGCKGTGSGMTTCGCGCTTGTAGCCTTCGATCAGCACGATGTCGCATGGGGCGAGCCGCGAGAGGATGCCCTCCAACGGCGGCTCATCCTCGCCGCGCAACTCGTGCATCAGCGCCCAGCGATTGCCCGACACGATCGCCACCTCGGTGGCGCCGGCCTGCCGATGGCGGAAACTGTCGGCGCCGGGCTTGTCGATGTCGAAATCATGATGGGCATGTTTGACCGTCGAGACCTTCCGGCCGCGCCGCACAAGCTCGGCGACCAGCTTTTCGGTCAGTGTGGTCTTGCCGGAGTTTTTCCAGCCGGTGATGCCGAAGACGCGTCTATTCATGATGTCATGCTCTGCAACAGGCGCCCGGCCTCGGCAAGATCGTCCGGCACGTTGATGTTGAAGAAAGGATCGAGTCCCGCGGATTGCAGGACCGGGAATTCCACCTCGACATGGCCATGGCGCTCGATGAAGGT
>NZ_JBFUGJ010000295.1:0-7156 GCF_056402975.1 Mesorhizobium sp. P3_A9
CCGCTCAACGGCGCGACGCAGGAAACCTTCGGCGTCGGCACGACGCTGAAGAAGATCGACGACTACACCGTCGAGTGGACCTTCAAGGACGCCTTCCCGAAACAGTATCTCTACGCCATGGCCTACGGCACCTTCTGCCCCGGCCCCGCCCACATATTGAAGCCGCAGCATCCGAAATATTCGAAGAACACCTACGACCAGTTCAAGAACGCCTTCCCGCCGGAATATATGAACATGCCGGTGATGGGCGCCTGGGTGCCGGTCGAGTACCGGCCGGACGACATCGTCGTCATGCGCCGCAACCCCTACTATTGGAAGGTCGACGAGAAGGGCAACCAGCTGCCTTACCTCAACGARCTGCAGTACAAGCTGTCGACCTGGGCCGACCGCGACGTCCAGGCGGTCGCCGGCTCGGCCGACTTCTCCAATTTGGAGCAACCGGAAAACTTCGTCGCCTCGCTGAAGCGTGCGGCGGAGGCGAACGCGCCAGCACGGCTCGCCTTCGGCCCGCGCCTCATCGGCTACAATCTGCGCCTGAACTATTCCGCCAATGGCTGGGGCAACCCGGACGAGCGCAGCCAGGCGGTCCGTGAGCTGAACCGCAACGAGGATTTCCGCAAGGCTGTCACCATGGCGCTCGACCGCAAGGCGCTGGGCGACTCCCTGGTCAAGGGGCCGTTCACCGCCATCTACCCCGGTGGCTTCTCCTCGGGCACCAGCTTCTATGACCGCAAATCGACCGTCTACTATCCCTTCGACCTCGCGGGCGCCAAGGCCGAGCTCGCCAAGGCCGGCCTCAAGGATACCGACGGCGACGGTTTCGTGAACTTCCCGGCCGGCACCGCGGGCGGCAAGAACGTCGAGATCGTCATGCTGGTCAACAACGACTACGGCACGGACAAGAGCCTCGCCGAAGGCGTCGTCGCGCAAATGGAAAAGCTTGGGATTCGGGTCGTGCTGAACGGTCTCAACGGCACCCAGCGCGATGCCTCGCAATATTCCGGCCGCTTCGACTGGCTGATCAGGCGCAACGACCAGGAACTGACCTCCGTCGTGCAGAACACCGAACAGCTCGCGCCGGTCGGCCCGAAGACCAGTTGGAACCACCGCGCACCGGAAAGTGGCGAGGTCGACCTGATGCCTTTCGAAAAGGACCTTGTCGACATCGTCAACAAGTTCGTCGCGTCGGAGGACAATGACAAGCGCGCCAGCCTGATGAGAGACTTCCAGAAGATCTCGACGGAACACGTCTACAATGTCGGCCTGACGGAATATCCSGGCGCRCTGATCRTCAACAAGCGCTTCTCGAACATYCYGCARGGCACGCCGATCTTCATGTTCAACTGGGCCGARGATTCGATCATCCGCGAACGCGTCTTCGTCAAGGCTGACAAGCAGGCGAAATACGAACTGTTCCCGCAGGAGCTTCCAGGCAAGCCTGGAGACAAGGGTCCGATGTAGGTTTACCTCCCCTGACCAAGAGAGACCCGGCCGCGCTGCTGGCGCGGCCGGGACAGACCAACCCTTCGAACGTCCCTCAATGGGAGCGTCCGGCGAGATGAGGAAGCGGACCGTCCATGCTGCGATTCTTGGCTATGCGCATAGCGTCGGCAATACCGGTCCTCGCCATCCTGAGCCTCGTCACCTTTGCCATCATCCAGGCGCCGCCGGGCGACTATGCCGACTACATCCGCTCGCAGCTGATCAACCAGGGCGGCGCGTCCTTCGCCGAGGCCGATGCGCAGGCCCAGGCCTACCGCGTCGAGCACGGCCTCGACAAGCCGCTGCCCGTCCAGTATCTCAACTGGATCGGCGGCATCGTCACCCGCGGCGATTTCGGCTACAGCCTCTACTACAACAAGCCGGTGGCCGACGTCGTCGGCGAGCGCCTGCCGCGCACGCTCATCCTGGCGCTGGTCTGCCATATCCTCGCCTCGGTCCTCGGCATCTCCTTCGGTATATGGGCGGCGACAAGGCAATACACCTGGATCGACACGACGCTGTCGGCCATCTCCTTCCTCGGTATGACGGTGCCGCGCTTCCTGATGGCGCTCATCATCGTCTATCTCCTGGTCTTCCAGTTCAACGTGTCGGAGATCGGCTCTTTCTTCTCGCCGCAATATGGCGGCGCGCCATGGTCGTGGGCGAAGTTCGTCGACCTGGTCAAGCATGTCTGGCCGGTGGTGGCGATCGCCACCTTCGGCGGCCTCGCCTACAATATGCGTGTCATGCGCGGCAATCTGCTCGATACGCTCAACGCCCAATATGTCGAGACGGCGAGAGCCAAGGGCCTCACCGGCGCCGCCGTCGTCATGCGCCACGCCGTGCCCAACGCGCTGCACCCGCTCGTCATGTATCAGGGCGTGGTGTTGCCCTATATGCTCACCGGCGAGATCGAGACGGCGATCATCTTCGCGCTGCCGACCGTCGGCCCGGCGATCGTCGGCTCGATGGCGGTCGGCGACGTCTATGTCACCGCCACCTTCATGATGGTGCTCTCGGCGACGCTGATCGTCGGCAACATCATCGCCGACATGCTGCTCGTCCTGCTCGACCCCCGCATCCGCCAGTACGGAGAGAGCTAGATGCTGGCGCGCGATCCATCACCGCCACCCTTGCCGGCCGAAGGACCTATCGTCACCAAACCGGCGCGCGGCAATGAGAGCTACATGGCGCTCGTCTGGCGTCGGTTGAAGCGCTCATGGACCGGCATGGCCGGGCTTTGGCTGGTCGTGCTGCTGCTGGTGATGGCCGTGTTCGCCGAGTTCCTGGCGCCGATGGACCCGAAGGCGACCGATGTCGGCTTCGCCCCGCCGCAGCTGCCTTCCTTCCACGACAAGGACGGCAATTTCGTCGCGCGGCCGCGGGTCTATGCGCTGTCCGATTCGGCCGACCTCGATCCGGTCACCTTCCAGCCGRTCGTCGGWCCSGACTACGAYCATCCAAGGCTGCTCGGCTTCTTCGTCGAGGGCGCGCCCTACAAGCTYYTYGGSCTGATCCCSGCCRACCGGCAYTTCTTYGSCTCGACSGACGGCCAGCCRGTGCATTTCCTCGGCACCGACAAGTTCGGCCGCGACGTGCTGTCGCGCGCCATTCACGGTTCGCGCGTCTCGCTGATGATCGCGCTGACGGTGGTCTTCATCATCACCGTCATCGGCACCACTGTCGGCATGGTCTCCGGCTATTTCGGCGGCAGGTTCGACGTCTGGATGCAGCGCTTCGTCGAGTTGGTGCTCGCCTTCCCGCAGCTGCCGCTTTATCTGGCGCTGACGACACTGATCCCGGTCACCGCGCCGACGAATGTCTTCCTCGCCTTCGTCATCATCGTCATGTCGGCCCTGGGCTGGGCGCAGATGTCGCGAGAGGTGCGCGGCAAGACGCTGGCGCTGGCGCGCATCGAATATGTGCGCGCCGCCATGGCGGTCGGCGCCACCGACCGGCGCATCATCCTCCAGCACATCTTTCCCAATGTGATGAGCCATGTGATCGTCGCCGTGACGCTGGCGATCCCGACGGTGGTGCTGCTCGAATCCTTTCTCGGGTTCCTCGGCTTTGCGGTGAAGCCGCCGTTGATTTCTTGGGGGCTGATGCTGCAGGACACCGCGACCTACTCCGTCATCGGCACTTATCCCTGGATCCTGTCGCCTGTTGGTTTCGTGCTCGCCACCGTCTTTGCCTTCAACGCGCTGGGCGACGGCCTGCGCGACGCCGTCGATCCGTATTGAGGTGGCTGGGATGACCGTCGTACTCGCCGAGCCCTTCGCACCAGCCTTCCGCCTCGACCATAACGGGCGCCAGGACCAGCCGATCATCGACGCCCGCAACATCGAGGTCGCCTTCAAGGTCGAGCACGGTGTCGTCGAAGCGGTCAAGGACATCTCGTTCCAGCTCTATCGCGGCGAGACGATCGCCATCGTCGGCGAATCCGGCTCCGGCAAATCGGTGACGGCGCGCGCCGTCATGGGGCTCTTGTCCAGGCGGGCCACCATGTCGCCGAGATCGAGCATCTGCTACGACGGACAGAACATCCTGAAATTCCCTGAGCGCGAGCGGCGCAAGTTGCGCGGCAACCGGATCTCGATGATCTTCCAGGAGCCGATGAGCTCGCTCAACCCGATCTATACGGTCGGCAGCCAGATCGTCGAGGCAATCCGGGTGCATCGCAAGGTGAGCCGCAAGGCGGCTTGGGCGCGGGCGCTCGAGCTGCTGCGGCATGTGCAGATCCCCGAACCGGAAGCGCGGCTCAAGCAATAYCCGCACCAGCTYTCGGGCGGYCAGCGCCAGCGCGTGATGATCGCCATGGCGCTSGCCAACRATCCCGACGTSYTGATMGCCGACGAGCCGACSACSGCRCTCGACGTSACCGTYCAGGCGCAGATCCTSAACCTGATCCGCAATCTGCAGAAAGAGCTGCGGATGGCGGTGATCCTGATCACCCACGACCTCACCGTCGTGCGCAAATTCTCCGACTACGTCTATGTCATGCAGCATGGCGAGATGTGCGAGCACAACGTCACCGAACGGCTGTTCGCCGAGCCACAGCATCCCTACACGCAGCGGCTGCTCGCCTCCGAGCCGCGCGGCCTGCCGCAGCCACTGCCCGAGGGCAGCGGCACCATTCTCGAGGCGAATGGCGTGCGCGTCTGCTTCATGCTGCGCCATGGCAGCTTCCTGAAGCCGGACTGGCGCGAACTGGTCGCCGTCGACGATCTCGGCCTTAAGCTTTGCCGCCACGAGACGCTGGGGCTGGTCGGCGAATCCGGCTCCGGCAAGACCACCTTTGGCCAGGCGCTGTTGAGATTGACCGACGCCAAGCGTGGCGAGATCCATTTCGACGGCAAGCCGATCCACGGCCTGTCACGCAACGAGATGCGGCCGCTGCGTTCGCGCATGCAGATCGTCTTCCAGGATCCGTTCTCCTCGCTCAATCCACGCATGACGATCGGCCAGATCATCGAGGAAGGGCTGATCGTCAACAGCATCGGCGCGACGCGGGCCGAGCGGGTCGACCGCGTGCGTGAGGCACTGGTCAGCGCCGGTATGCCCGGTGATATCCTGTCGCGGTTCCCGCACGAATTCTCCGGTGGCCAGCGGCAGCGCGTCGCCATTGCCCGTGCCATCGCGCTCGAACCCGAATTCATCCTGCTAGACGAGCCGACATCGGCGCTCGACCTTTCCGTGCAAGCGCAGATCATCGACCTGCTGCGCAAGCTGCAGGACGAGCGCGGCCTGAGCTACCTCTTCATCTCGCACGACCTCAAAGTGGTGCGCGCGCTGTGCCACCGCGTCATCGTTATGCAGAACGGCAAGATCGTCGAGCAGGGGCCCGTCGACGAAGTCCTCACCCATCCCAAGACCGCCTACACCGAACGGCTCGTCAGGGCCGCCTTCGACGTGGCCTGAACATACCCCGGAGACCAGCATGGCAAGACATCCCAGGATCACTTTCATCGGCGCCGGCTCGACGGTGTTCATGAAGAACATTGTCGGCGACGTGCTGCAGCGGCCAGCCCTTTCGGGTGCGACGATCGCGCTGATGGATCTCAACCCGCAGCGGCTGGAAGAGAGTGCCGTTGTCGTCAACAAGCTGATCTCGACGCTTGGGGTCAAGGCCAGGGCCGAAACCTATACCGACCAGCGCAAGGCACTTGCCGGCGCCGACTTCGTCGTCGTCGCCTTCCAGATCGGCGGCTACGAGCCCTGCACGATCACAGACTTCGAGGTGCCGAAGAAATACGGTCTGCGCCAGACGATCGCCGATACGCTCGGCGTCGGCGGTATCATGCGGGGCCTCAGAACCGTGCCGCATCTGTGGAAGGTCTGCGAGGACATGCTCGCCGTCTGCCCCSARGCGATCATGCTGCAATACGTCAACCCGATGGCGATCAACACCTGGGCGATATCGGAGAAATATCCCGAGATCAGGCAGGTCGGCCTCTGCCATTCGGTACAGGGCACGGCGATGGAACTGGCCCACGATCTCGACCTTCCCTACGACGAGATCCGCTATCGCTCGGCCGGCATCAACCACATGGCCTTTTACTTGAAATTCGAGCACCGCCAGCCCGACGGTTCCTACCGCGACCTCTATCCCGATCTGGTGCGCGCCTACCGGGAAGGCCGCGCGCCCAAGCCGGGCTGGAATCCGCGCTGCCCCAACAAGGTTCGCTACGAGATGCTGACCCGGCTCGGCTATTTCGTCACCGAAAGCTCGGAGCATTTTGCCGAATACACGCCCTATTTCATCAAGGAAGGCCGCCCCGATCTGATCGAGAAATACGGCATTCCGCTCGATGAATATCCCAAACGCTGCATCGAACAGATCGAGCGTTGGAAAGGCCAGGCTGAAGCCTATCGTTCGGCCGACAACATCGAGGTCGAGCAGTCCCGGGAATATGCGTCCTCGATCATGAAYTCGGTSTGGACCGGCGARCCGTCGGTGATCTACGGCAAYGTCCGCAAYAATGGCTGCATCACCTCGCTGCCCMSCRATTGCGCCGCCGARGTGCCGTGCCTGGTCGATGCCTCCGGCATCCAGCCSACCTWYATMGGCGACCTGCCGCCGCARCTGACSGCGCTGATCCGCACCAACATCAAYGTSCAGGAACTGACGGTKCRGGCRCTGATGASCGARAACCGCGAGCACATCTACCATGCGGCGATGATGGACCCGCACACGGCGGCCGAGCTGGATCTCGATCAGATCTGGTCACTGGTCGACGAGCTTCTCACCGCTCATGGCGACTGGCTGCCGGCCTGGGCGCGCGTGGGGCGCAAGACCGAGGCCGCCTGATCGGCGGCGCTCACCTTACTTCGGTTCCTCTGCGTCCGTCTCTTCCTCATCGTCGCGGGCGCTGATGACATAGGCCCCCTTCAGCCAGCGGTTGAGGTCGATGTCCTTGCAGCGCGTCGAGCAGAACGGAAAAGTGTCGCGTGCCGAGGCCTTGCCGCATTCGGGACAGGGGCGCTTTGGGCGCAGCGGCGTGACTTTGGGATCGGAAGTCATGGCCGGGCGGACAGCCAGCTCTGATGGATCTTGAAGCCTTCGCCCGATAGCAGCGCCACCGTCTCATAGAGCGGCAGGCCGACGATGTTGGTGTAGGAKCCGACSAGCTTGACGACGAATGAGCCGGCGAGGCCCTGGACGGCATAGCCG
>NZ_JBFUGJ010000296.1:0-7155 GCF_056402975.1 Mesorhizobium sp. P3_A9
GCTCGTTCTGCCAGGTCACCGAAGCAAAATGCAGTGTCCTGCCGCCATTCAGATTGGCCATCGACTTGGCCATCAGATCGGTCACGACAGGCCATTTGTAGAAGACCCGCAGCATGTTCTTCGATTCCGCCAGGCCAGGCGTGTTTGCAAAAGTCTGTGAGTTCGTGCCTTGCATCAGCACGACATCGCCATTCTGGATCTTGAAGCCCGCTGTGGCTGCGTCCGCGAAAGTCGGATACTCGCGAAGGTCCACGAGCAGCTGATCGGGACAATCCGTCGAGACGATGATCTGCAGCCTGCCGCAGATCAGGGTCGTCAATTTGTTCCCGGCGACATCGGCCGGTCTCAACTGGCCCGTGCGCAACTGGCGCGCAACATCGTCGGTGATGTTGGCCATCACTTCCTGGCCGGCAAAAGAGATGCAGCTTTCAAGGATGCCAAAGACCAGAAGCGCGAACGGCAATGCAAGAATTGCGAATTCGATGGCCGTGCTGCCACGGCGGTTGCGAACGAAGCGCTTCAAAAATCCGAAGCGCTCCACCTTGTGCTGACCTGTCGAGCCGAATTCGTTGCCCATACCTTGTTCCTGCCACCCCTGGACGGTTCCGACAGGTGTATTAGCGCAAACCAATTGAGGTCCGGTTTGAATGATCGTTAAAGTCGGCGCGAGTGTCTTAACCGGCCGGTAACCTGGGCGGCTCCCAGAGCGACGTAAGCCTATTTGCTAACGCTCATCTCGGCCTCGGAGGATTTTTCAGCCTCGCTCTTGTAAGAGCTTTCGCAATAGGGCGTGCAAGACATGGTCTGGACCTCGGCACGCCGGTAAATACGAACCGACGAGGCTGCCTGCCGCACGACGGTAACCTGTGCGTCGACAATCGGGCTGCCCTCCTGGTCGAGAACAACGAGATTGGTGACACCGAAACCCTTGCCGGTGAGCACGATCGTCGAGGCGTCCTGAACCGAGGCATCGGCGATTGCCGGGTTGCCGACGACGATCGTGTCGGCGGGACGCGACAGTTTCACGATCTTGGCCTGATTCATGGTGACTTCTATATCGGCAGCCGCAATGGCGGGCGTGATCAAGCTCGTGGCGGCAAGAAGCACGGCAATCAGGATTGAGGATCTCTGCACGGCCATCGAGGCGCTCCACAAGCAAACTGTTCAACGGAACATGAACGAGATTGGTGAACCAACGGTTAAGTCGGCTTGCTTGTGCCGGATGTGGCGATCGGCATGGTTGCTCGCATGGCCAGATCCACGCCGAGTTGCAAACTTCCTCAAGCCCTTGCCTTTTGCGGCGTTGGCCTAGGGCACGGTACTTTAGCCGGCACTTAGCATGGAGTTAACCACGCACTCCGATCGCGCCGGGAAAGGAATCGGTAAGGCTGTTTATTAAGCCGATCGAAAGAGCTTCTCCCTAGATTGGCAAGCATCCGATCAACCATCACAGAAGTTGACGGAAGTGCTGTAACACGTGGAGTAGGAGCTCTCAAAYGTCTAACCTTTTTGCACGTTTCGTGAAGGACGAATCCGGCGCGACCGCTATTGAATATGGTCTGATCGCCGCCCTCATCGCGCTTGCCATCATCACCGGCGCCGGCGCCCTTGGCAACGCAATCAACGCCAAGTTCACCTCGATCGGCACCACGCTGAACTCCAGCGGCAGCTGATCTGCCGTACTGCTGACAATCAGCTTGTTTGTTACAGCAAGGGCCGCCCACTGGCGGCCCTTGCTTCGTTTCACCTGCTTCACAGCCAGTTCTGGTCCCGATTTTTAGGGAACCACCTCATCAATCGTTAATTGAAAATACCTAGGCTTGGCTCATTGGAATTGAACCTTAGGCGCGACACCGATGCTTGAAGCYCTGATYTTCGTYGTCTTTCCGTTYTGCATGCTKTTTGCCGCGATCTCCGACAYGCTGTCGATGACGATYGCCAACCGCGTGYCGGTSCTGCTTKTSGYYGTCTTCGCSCTGGTYGCGCCGCTGACGGGTATGGAMTGGGCAGCCTATGGTTGGCATTTCGCCGCCGGTGCCCTGGTCCTTGCCGTGACCTTCGGCCTGTTCGCGATGGGTGGCATGGGTGGAGGCGATGCCAAGCTGCTGGCCGCAACGGCCGTGTGGATGGGGTTGAACATCCATCTCGTCGAATACCTTGTTGTCTCGACAATGATCGGCGGCCTGCTGACGCTCGCCATCCTGCTTTATCGGAAGTYGCCGCTGGCGGTTATGACCGGCCGCAATGCATTCCTGCGTCATTTCGCGGATGACACCACCGGCGTTCCCTATGGGATCGCACTCGGCCTTGGCGGCCTGCTGACCTATCCGGATTCGCCCTTGATGGTGTGGGCGCTGGCAAGGCTTGCAAGCTGAACACGATCTGATTTCCGTCACCCCGGAGCGCGTTGCCCGACCGCTTTGAAAAGAGCAGTGGCCGGGCTCTTTGCGTGCGTGGCGGCGCGATCCAGCTAATTTATGTAAACCTTAAATTAATCACGATCGTAAGCATTACATTAACCTTGTTTTGACGATTGCCGCTGCAAAGTCCGGCTTGGCTACGTGGTTTGCCAAGGGCGAGGGTTCGGACAGATGCCAGCATCCCGACTGATTATTCTGAGCGTGGCGGTGGCCGCGGCGGGCGGCGCTGGCTATGTCGCAAAAAATATGGTCGCTGCCCCACCGCCGCAGATCGTCGTCGATTCCGGGCCCCAGGCTCCTGCCGTGCCCCTGCAGGACGTTCTTGTGCTCTCGGGTGATGTCTTGATGGGTAACGCGCTTCAGAACAACATCTCCTGGCAATCTTGGCCGGCCGACGGCGTCAACGCGAATTTCATCACCAAGACCAATGCTCCCGACGCCCTGGAGAAATTGAAGGGGTCGATTGCCCGTGTGCCGATGTACGCGGGCGAGCCCGTGCGGCGCTCCAAACTGATCGGCGAGGGGCAAAGCTTCATGTCGTCCATCCTGCCTTCCGGGATGCGGGCGGTCGCCACAACCATATCGGCCGACACTTCGGCCGGCGGTTTCATCCTTCCAAACGATTTCGTCGACGTCATCATGACCCGCAGGGCCGATGCCAGCGGTGGCGGCACCGGTTTCAACACCGAAACCATCCTCAAGAACATCCGCGTCCTGGCAATCGACCAGACCATCCAGGAGGACGAGGAGGGCAAGAAGACCAGGGTTGGCCAGACCGCCACGCTGGAGCTCACGCCCAAACAGGCGGAGATCATCACCGTCGCCCAGCAGATGGCGGATCGCCTGACGCTGGCGCTGCGGGCGATCACGGACACCCAGGAAAAGAATGTGGACGAGGCCGACTATCTCGTTTCCGGCAATGGCCGCAAGGGAACGGTGAGACTGATCAAGTCGGGTGAAGTCTCCGAAGTAGGGGCAAGGAAATGAGGCTAAGCGGTAAACTGCCGGCAATCGCAGCCGCGGCATTCGGCCTGCTGCTCGTCGGAACGAATGTGCAGGGCGTTGCCGAGGCGAAGAGCACGCAGGTGACGGCTACGACCGCCACCCAGCGCGTCAAGCTTGGCCTCAACAAATCGGTGGTCATAGACCTGCCAAGCGATGCCTACGACATTCTTGTCGCCAACCCGACCGTTGCCGATGCGGTGACCCGCACCGCAAGGCGTATCTACCTGTTCGGCAAGGCGGTCGGCGAGACCAACATTTTCGTCTTCGGTCCGAACGGCGAACAGATCGCCAGCCTGGACCTGGCCGTCGAACGCGACGTCGCCGGCCTGGAGGATTACATCAAGCGCTTTATTCCGACCTCGGACGTCAAGGTGGAACTGCTGAACGACAACGTCGTYCTGACCGGMATGGTCGATACGCCGCTGGACGCCAAACGCGCMGTCGAYCTTGCGACGATCTTCGTCTCGGGCGGTGAGGCGACSACCGGACAATATTCRCAGACCGCRGCCGGCGGCTCGGCCCAKAGCGGYGTCGACATCAACAAYCCGGACCAGGAACGCCGTAYCAGCAAGATCGTCAACCTGCTGCAGATCATTGGYGAYGATCAGGTCACGCTCAAAGTGACGGTCGCCGAAGTCAGCCGCTCGGTGATGAAGCAGCTTGGCGTCAACATGGTCGGCAGCGGCAACAGCAACGGCATCAGCTGGAATGCGCTGACTTCTCCCGCCTATGGATTGGGCAAGCCGCTATCGCAGTTTTCAGGCCTTAACCTCGGCAGCGCCACCTCGCCTTTTCAGGCCTACATCAATGCGATGGAGCAGTCCGGAGTCATGAAGACCCTCGCCGAACCGACGCTGACGGCGGTGTCGGGTGAAAAGGCGACATTTAAGGTCGGCGGTGAGTTCAATATCATTACCGGACGTTCAAGCAACGTCTCAAGCGACAACCAGACGGGTCAGGTCACCTACACCAATCAGCAAATTGAATACGGCATTGGTCTGGAGTTCCAGCCGGTCGTGCTGTCGGCCGGCCGCATCAGTCTCAAGGTCAGGACTTCCGTGTCTGAGCCGACTATGGAAGGCGCCACCACCTTGGAGGGAGTAGGCAGCCTGCCCGGAACCACCTTGCTCTCGATCCGCAAGCGCTTGGCAGACACCACGGTCGAACTTCCTTCCGGCGGATCCATGATGATCGCCGGCCTGGTTCGCGACGACGTGCGTCAAGCGGTCTCCGGACTGCCAGGCCTCACCAAGATTCCGGTCCTTGGCTCCTTGTTCCGCAGCCGGGACTTCGTGCGCAACGAAACCGAGCTGGTCATCTTCATCACGCCCTATCTGGCGAAGCCCGTGGCACGCAACGATCTCGCCAAGCCGGACGACAATTTCAACCCTGCAAGCGATGGTGCCGCCATGTTCCTTGGCAAGGTCAATCGCGTCTACGGCACCATGCAGACCGACAAGCCCAACGGCCGGTACCACGGCGTTGTCGGCTACATCTACAAGTGAATGGGGAAGCGGACATGTCTCAGTCAGCGTTGAAGACCAGGACCATCGCCACGACGATGCGAGCACTGCCGATCCTGGCGGTGGCGGTGACGGCGTTGCTGGCCGGCTGCGCCCAGCGCGACAGCATTACCGTTGGCGCCATTCCGGACGACTATCGCACCAACCATCCGATCGTCATCGCCGAGAAGAACCAGAAGATCGACCTGCCTGTCGGCGCCGGCGACCGCGGCATGACCGGCTCGCAGCGCGACACGCTGCTCGGTTTCCTCGACGGCTATGACAAGAGTGCCGCGCCGACATTGACGATACAGATACCCAGCGGATCGGCCAATCAGGTCGCCGCGACGGCGGCCGGCCGTGATTTCGCCAGGCTCGCGGTCGCCAGCGGCATCAAGCGCAACCGCATCGTCGTGGTCTCCTATCAGGCCGGCTCGAGTGAGACATCCGCCCCGATCCGCGTCTCCTTTATCGCGGTGAGAGCCCAGACTGACAAATGCGGTCGTTGGCCCGACGATCTGGTCGAGACCACGGAAAACAAGCACTATGCCGACTTCGGCTGCTCCTATCAGAACAATCTCGCGGCCCAGATGGCAAACCCGGCCGACCTGCTCGGGCCGCGCAAGCAGACCACCATCGACGCGGAAAATCGTGGTGCGGTGATCGATGTCTACCGCAGCAGAGGCATTTCGGATGAATTCCTCGGCAATTCGGAAGTGACGTACTGAGCCGAGCCCTCGAGGAAGAGAAGCCACGGAAAGAGCATGACCATGAGCAACCTTGCCTATGACGCCACCGTGGACGGCGGTGATACCTCGTCGCAGGACATCGCCGCGATGCAGGCATTGCGCCCGGTTCCGCGCATCTCGATCCAGGCATTYTGCGAGACCGAAGGCGTTGCCAATCCGGTCGAGCGCGCCGGCGAGGACCGCCGCATGACCAAGGCGCATCTCAAGGTGCATATGGGCGGCGTTGCCACGGCCATCGAGTTCTATCAGTCGGCGCCGACGCCGAACCTGATCCTGCTTGAGTCGCGCAGCGAACCCAAGCAATTGCTGGAGCAGCTCGCCCAGCTTTCGGAATACTGTGATCCATCCTCGAAGGTGGTGGTGATCGGCCACTACAATGATGTCGGTCTCTATCGCGAGCTCATCCGTTCCGGCATCTCCGAATATGTCATCGCGCCGGTGTCGATGGCTGACATCGTCAGTGTCGTGTCGTCGATTTTCGTCGATCCGGAGGCCGAACCGCTCGGCCGTTCGGTCGCCTTCGTAGGCGCCAAGGGCGGCGTCGGCTCTTCCACCATTGCCCACAACGTAGCCTGGGCAATGTCCACCCTGTTCAAGTCCGAGGTCGTCGTTGCCGACCTCGACCTCGCCTTCGGCACGGCCAACATCAATTTCGACCAGGATCCGGCACAGGGCATCGCTGAAGCGGTGTTCTCGCCTGAACGCGTCGACGAAGTCTATCTCGACCGGCTGCTGACTCAATGCGCCGAGCACCTGTCGTTGCTCGCGGCGCCCTCGACGCTGGAACGCGTCTACGACTTCGATCCCGATGCCTTTGCGCAGCTTGTCGATACCGCGCAGCGCAGCGTTCCGCTTCTGGTGCTCGACGTTCCCCATATCTGGACCGGCTGGGCCAAGAACACGCTGGTGAAGGCCGACGAGATCGTCATCACGGCGACGCCGGAACTGGCCAATCTGCGCAACACCAAGAACCTGGTCGACATGCTGAAGCGGCTTCGCCCCAACGACCCACCGCCTAAGCTGATCATCAACCAGGCCGGTGTGCCCAAGCGGCCGGAAATTTCACCGGCCGATTTCGCCGAGCCGCTCGGCCTGACGCCGATGTCGGTCATCGGCTTCGATCCGTTGCTGTTCGGCAATGCAGCCAACAATGGGCGCATGCTCGGCGAGATGGATGCCAAGAATCCGGTTGTGGCCATGATCAATGAGATTGCTCATGTGCTGACCGGCCGCAGCGAGATCCGGACGAAAAAGAAGGCTGGCCTGGGCAGTCTGCTCGGCAAGCTCTCGCGAAACAAGAAGTGACGCAGTGGGGTCGGTAGTCGATCATGTTCGGTAAACGAGGCAACGACGACGGCAACCGGTTCACGCCGGAATTCCGCCAGCCAGCACCGGCGCCGGCCGCGCCGCCGCCCTCGGGTTCGGCGGACACGGCGGTTCTGGCCGCCCGGCCCGCGGCAGCGCCGCAGCCAAGCGCAC
>NZ_JBFUGJ010000297.1:0-7147 GCF_056402975.1 Mesorhizobium sp. P3_A9
TCCTCCAGCGCCTGCACGCGGCCATAGGACTTGCGGATGTTCTGCATGCGGATCAATGGCTCGGCCATGGTTCAAGTCCCTGCCTGATGCCGGCGTTCCAGCCATGAATGGAGCGCCATCATGCCAAGGATGATCGCGCCGATGAAGATGTTGTAGGCAAGTCCGGGCACGCCGATCAGCACGATGCCGTTGCGCATCACGCGCAGGATCAGGATGCCGAGCACGGTGCCGATGATGGTACCGCGCCCGCCGGTCAGCGCCGTGCCGCCGATCACCACCATGGCGATGACTTCGAGCTCGTAACCGGTGCCGCTGTTGGGGTTGGCGGCGGAGGTGCGTAGCGAGGAGATGACGCCGGCGAGCGACGCCATGAGCGACGACAGCACAAACAGGCCGATCTTGACGCGGTTGACATTGACGCCGCGGGCGCGCGCCGCGTTGGGATTGCCGCCGGCCGCCTGGATCCAGTTGCCGGTCCGGCTCTGCGTCAGCACATAGCCGAGCGCGATCGCCGCCGCGATGAACCAGAACAGCGACATGTAGATGCGGAACGGCCCGATGAAGAAGTCGCCGACCAGCGCTTCCGCCAGCCAGCTGCCCTCGGCGCTCCACGTGCGCTGCGGAAAACCGTCGGTGATGAAAAGCGCGCTGCCGCGCACCACCAGAAGCATGCCGAGCGTCACCAGGAAGGACGGTATCTTGAGCTGCGTGACGAACCAGCCATTGACCAAGCCGATCAAGGCGGCGACCACCAGCGCGACGACGAAGCCCATTTCCAGCGAGGTGAGGCCGCTGTTGAACAGCGTCCACATCAGCACCGGCGAGAAGCCGAACAGGGACCCGACGGAAAGGTCGAATTCGCCTGATGTCATCAGCAATGTCATCGCCAGCGCAATCAAGCCGAGCTCGACGGTGAAGGCCAGCGTGTTGGAGATGTTCTGCGGTGACAGGAAATCGTGGTTGAAGCCCCAGAAAACGCCGATCTCGATGACGAGCAGCACGAAGGGGCCGAATTCAGGCCGCGCAATCAGGCGTTGGACAAGCGAATGATTTTCCACTGATAACCCGCGACATGATGGGAATGGCTGACACCTGCGCCAGTTCCGGCGAGGCTCGGCGAATGGACAAGACAGTCGCGACCGTGGATAGGGTCGCGACTGCCTGGGTCTGGGATGTTATTTGCCGGACAGGATCTTGTCGTAGACCTGCGCGGTGTCCTTTTCGTAGAGCGCGCCGGTGATGACGTTGAAGCCCGGAGGAATGCCTGACGCGGCCATGTTGGCGAGCGACAGCGCGACATAGCTGGTCGCCTGCGGATCCTGCCACTGGCCGGCATTGACGTAGCCGTTCAGCACTTCCTGGGTGGTGTCGAGCGAATTGCCCCAGCCGACGACAGGGATTTCGCCAGGCTTGACGCCGACCTGGTCGAAGACCCGCTTGATCGAGCCGGTGACGAGGTCGCCAAGGCCGATGATGGCGTTGATCTTGCCTTTGTGGGCGGTGAGGTAGTCGACCATGCGGTTGATGACCTCGGCCTGGTCGAGCGTCGCTTCGGTCACTTCATAGGTGATGCCGAGCGGTCCGAAGACGCTCTTGATGCCTTCCTCTTCCTGGACGCCATAGGTGGCGCCGGGGATCTCGACCGGCATCCAGACGAAGTCTCCCTTCTTCACCAGGCCCTTGTCGACAAGATATTGCGCCCAATGCTTGCCGAAGGTGACGTTGTCGCCGCCGACATAGGCATTGAAATTGGCTTTTGGATCGGGCGTGTTGAAGTTGATGATCGGGATGTTGGCCGCGCGGGCTTCCTTGACGATCTCGACGAGGCTGCCCGGATCTGGGCTGGTGGTGACGATGCCGTCGGCCTTCGCCGAGAGCGCGGCGCGGACCGCTTCTTGCTGGGAGGCGACATCGCCATTGTGGAACGAGGTGTTGACGGTGTTGCCGGTGTCCTTCGCCCATTGCTTGGCGCCGGCGAGGAAGTAGGTCCAGACCGGATCGGCCGGGCCGCCATGTGAAATCCAGTAGAACGTCTTGGCCTGCGCCGCTGCCGGAATGAGCGTCAGCGCGACCAGCAGGCCGTAGAGCACAAGTCTTAGTCTTGTCAGCATTTGATTTCCTCCCGGTTGAAGATGATCCGTCCCTTATTCCGGCTTCGGCCGGATTGCGTCTTTTGCCAGCGCCGCTCGGATGCCTCAGAGCATTCCCTTTTTCGACGGATGGCAAGCCTCCATCTGCAGATGTAGTTGGCGCCTGACGCGACGCCATCAGCAGACCCATCAGATTGCATCAGTTGCGATGACTTTTCCGGGCGATCGGATGATTGGCGTCGAGGCTCAGCCGAACGCATTGTCCCGGGCGCGATCTGTGCGCCGATCGCGCCACAGCCTGACCAGCCGATCGACCGCGAGGGCAAGCACGACCAGGGCGCCGGTGGTGAAGGCGGCCCAGATCGCATCCACGCCAAGCAAGGTCATGGCGCTCAGGATCGTCTGCAGCACCAGCATGCCGATCGCGGCACCCATGACGCTGCCGTTGCCGCCCGAAAGCGATGTGCCGCCAATGATCGCCGCCGCGATCGCCAGCAGTGCGAACGTGCTGCCGTCACCGGGGGCAATGGCGCCCTGGGCACCGACATGGATCACGCCGGCAAGCCCGGCCATCGCACCCATCAGCACCAGCGTCAGCACCCTGACCTTGCCTGTTGGAATGCCGGCATGGGCGGCAGCCTGCGGATTGCTGCCGACAGCCTGGACCCGGTAGCCGAAACGGGTGCGGTGAAGCACGACATGCATCGCCAGCGCCAGCACGACAAGGACGATGCCTGTCACCGGCACAATGACGAACGCCTTGCCCGACAGCGTGGCCAGGACATCGGAGCCCGGCGGTGCGATTGTCTGCCCCTTGCCGACGACCAGCGACAGGCCCTGGATCATCCACCATGTGCCCAACGTCACCAGCAGAGCCGGCAGGCGCAGCGCGATCACCAGCAGGCCGTTGATCAGGCCAAGGCCGGCGCCAGCTGCGACACCCGCCAGCGCGGCAAGCCAGGGGTCCACTCCGGCAACCATCAGCAAGGCGGTGGAGGTCGCTGAGAGATGGAACACCGCACCGGCCGAAACGTCGATTTCGCGTGTGGCGAGCACGAACACCATGCCGATCGCCAGCAGGCCGGGCAGAGCAGCCTGGCCCAGCACCGAGACCAGATTGGCCGGTTCGAGGAAGGCGGGGCTCAGCCAGCCAAGCAGTGCGACCAACAGGGCGAGGGCAACGACAGCACCGGTCTCGGCCGGCAGCCGAATACGGCGTCCAGGCCGACGGTTCGCGGAACCGGCAAGCAGCGGCGCGGTATCGGTCCTGGTCATGCTGCACTCTCTCGGCTGGTTTGTCGGTTTTCGTCCGCAGGTTTGCCTGCCGTGATCAGCTTCAGAAGCCTGCCCACATCCATGTCGTCGCCGGCGATTTCGCCGGCCAGCCTGCCCTGGTGCAATGCCAAGATGCGATCGCAGAGCCCGGTCAATTCGGACAGCTCGTTGGAATGCAGCAGCACGATGCAGCCGCTGGCCGCCATCTGGCGGATAAGCGCGTAGATCTCCTGCTTGCTGCCGATGTCGATGCCGCGGGCCGGCTCATCGAGCAGCACCACCTGCGGGCCGATTTCCAGCCATTTGGCGATGATCACCTTCTGCTGGCCACCAGCCGAAAGCGAGCCCGCCGGCATTTCCGGCGTGCTCCTGATGCGCAGCGCCTCGATCTGCCGCGCGGCCCGGCCGAGCGCTGCTTGGGGCGAATACCAGCGTGATCCCCAGTCGCGCGCACCGACGACGACGTTCGCCATGTTGAAGGCGATGGATTTTTCCGGCATCAGCCCGTTGCCGCGCTCGCCTGAAATCATGCAGATGTTGCGCCGTGCGGCTTCCGTCTGCGTTCTTGGCAAGCCATCGCCATCGGGAAAACGCACCTTGCCCTGGCGTGCCTTGCGCAGCCCGAACAACAGGGCAAGCAGATCCTGCGCACCGGACCCGGCAAGCCCGACAATCTCGCCCGCGCGGGCGGTGAAGCTGATCCCATTCAGTCTGCCGCCGCTGAGCCCGTCGATTGTGACCTGCGGCCGCAGCGTCCCGGCTAACGTAGGCAGGGCTCTGAGCGGCAGCGGGAACAGCGACTGGCGCAACTGGCCGATCATCACTTCCTCGGAAGCCGTCAACTCCTGCCGCGCCTTTGACAACACGTCACGGCCGTTGCGCATCACCGTCAGCTGGTCGGCAATCGCAAGTGCATCGTCCAGCCGGTTCGACACGTAGAGCATGCTCATGCCCCTGGCTTTCAGCCCGCGCAGCACCGCGAACAGCCGCTCGCCCTGGCGCTGGTCGAGCGCCGAATTCGGGTCGTCAAGGATGAGCAGCCTCGGATTTTCCAGAAGCGCGCGGGCGATCGCGACCAACTGCCGTTCGCCGGATCCGAGATCGCCGAGCGGGGCATGGACATCGACATCGAGACCAAGCTGGCGAAGCAGGTCACGGCTACGTGCCTCCATTTCGCGCCGCGAGATCAGCCCGTTGTGAACCGGCTCGCGATTGACGAACAGATTGGCCAGCACCGGGCGCTCGGGAAACAGCCCCGGCTGTTGCAGGACAGCGCCAATGCCGAGCTTCCGCGCCGCATTTGGGTTGTCGATGGTCGCGGTCTTGCCGTCAAATTCGATGATGCCACGGTCTGGCCGGACAATGCCCGCCAGCACTTTCGTCAGCGTCGATTTGCCGGCGCCGCTTTCGCCGACCAGCGCGTGGATCGAGCCGCGCTCGACCATAAGGTTCATGTCTTCGAGCACGACCGTGCCGCCAAAGCGTTTGGCGACGGTGCGCACGAACAGGATCGGCGAATCGGACATCGGAACGGCCCCCCGACCGCACCGCGATCTTGAAGTGGATTGCGTCCGCCGTCACTGGGATTCCGCATAAAATTGTGTTGATTGCGGCCGTTTTAGACAGATTCTAGATAAGGTCAGCCTTCGCCAGGTCACGCATCAGATGGCTGGCGCCATAGGTCCAGTGCGGGCAATCGGGCGACAGCCGCACACGGTTGACCAGCGCGCCGAATTTCTCCGACGAGATGGTGACGATGTCGCCGACCTTGTGGGTAAACCCCTTGCCCTTTTCGCCGCGATCCTTCGACGGCACGAACATGGTGCCGAGATAGAGCGCCAGCCCGTCCGGATACTGGTGGTGCGGGCCCATGGCGGCGGCAACCAGCTCTTCCGGAGARCGGCTGATCTCGGCCATCGAGCTTGCGCCCTCCAGCGARAACCCGTCMTCGCCCTCGACCTTCAGGCGCACGAYGGCCTGCTTCACATCGTYGATCGAGAACGTGTCGTCGAACAGGCGGATGAACGGGCCTAGYGACGCSGAGGCATTGTTGTCCTTGGCCTTGCCGAGCAGCAGTGCCGAGCGCCCTTCGACGTCGCGCAAATTGACATCGTTGCCGATGGTGGCGCCGACGATCCTGCCGCTTGAGGCGGCGATCATGGCGATCTCCGGCTCCGGATTGTTCCAGGTCGAGACGGGGTGCAGGCCGACATCGGCGCCGAAGCCGACCGAGGCCATCGGCTGGCACTTGGTGAAGATTTCGGCGTCGGGGCCGATGCCGACTTCCAGATATTGCGACCAGGCGCCGCGGGCGATCAGCTTGGCCTTGATCTCCATCGCCGCGGGCGAACCGGGCTTGAGCTTCGACAGATCATGGCCGATCAGCCCGGCAATGTCGGCGCGGATGGCGTCGGCCTTTTCCGCCGAGCCGCGCGCCTGTTCCTCGATCACCCGCTCGAGCAGGCTGACGACGAAGGTCACGCCCGACGCCTTGATCGCCTGCAGGTCGACCGGGGAGAGCAGATAGGGCTTTGCCGGATCGCGCGTGGCCTGAAAACTGTTGGCCGCGATATCATCGAGCGAGCCGATCGGCTTGCCCTTGGCCGAGCGCACATGCCCGGCCGGATCGGCCATCTCGCAGATGTCCCGCACGGTCGGCGCCGCGCTCGAGGTGATGTCGAAGACCGTGCCGTCGCGCACCGTGACCACCAGCGGATGCGAGGCGCTTTTGGCGCGGCCGACAAAAAGGCCCTCGGTGGGCAGATGCGTCGGGTTCGTCATGCGTGCGGTCCTCTAATCATCGAAAATGCGGGCTTGCCGGATCGGCGCGGCACTTTCACCGGATTCCGCTCAAAGGTCTATCCCATTGATGGTGATCCAACGTGCTGTGTTTGGGCTGCGAAATTCCGGCCGTTCGTCGACAGGTGTGCGTCAGGCATCGCAGAAACCGAAAAATGTTTTCAAGAGCATGAAAGCTTCGATGGATTTTCATATGGCACATCAAACCCGGCGTCGCTGCGGTCTCGGCGAACTTGAGACGTTGATCACATCATCCTCCAGCAGGATTCCGCTTGACAGTTTCATGAATATGAAAAAGTCTTAGCAAATTTCAAATTCTTGGTGGGCAGGTCGATGTCGACCCTAGTTGCAACGCAAGCGTCAGAGGCCCGGTCTTCCTCCGGCTTTCGGCTAGCCATGCTGCTGCCGGGGGCGCTGGTCACTTTCCTGCTCATCCTGTTTGCGCTGGGCCTGGTGCTGTTCCTCGCCTTCCGCGGCAATGACGGCTCGCTGCTCGGCGTTGGGCTGACCGTCGAAAACTTCGCCATCGTGGTCACCGATCCGCTCTACTGGACGGTGACGCTGCGCTCGCTGGTCATTGCCGGCCTGGTGACGCTCGCAACCGTCGTCACCGCCTATCCCGTCGCCTACTATCTTGCCTTCCATGCCGGGCGGCGGCGTAGCCTGCTGTTGTTCCTGGTGACGCTGCCGTTCTGGACCAGCTATCTCCTGCGTGTCTTCGCCTGGAAGATCGTGCTCGCCTACAACGGCGTCTTGAACTCGGCGCTGATCGAAAGCGGTATCTGGTCTCAGCCGACATTGGCTTTCCTGAACACTCCGGCCGCCGTCGTCGTCACGCTCGCCCACGCCTACGCGCCGTTTGCCATCCTGCCGATCTATGTGGCGCTGGACACCATCCCGAAATCGCTGCTCGAGGCTGCTTCCGACCTTGGCGCGCGGCCGTTCACCGCGTTCCGCCGTGTCGTGCTGCCGAACTCCATGCC
>NZ_JBFUGJ010000298.1:0-7146 GCF_056402975.1 Mesorhizobium sp. P3_A9
GATCCCTCAGTCACCAGCCACTCCTCCATCTCGTCGGCAATGGTTTGCGGCGTGCCGACGAAGGCAAGGCCGGAATAGCCGCCCAGTCGCTGGGCAAGCTGGCGCACCGTCAGGTTTTCATTCCGGGCCAGCTCGATGACGCGCTCGCGGCTGCTCTTCGAGGCATTGGTCTCCGGTATGTCCGGCAAGGCAGCGTCGGGATCAAAAGCCGACGCGTCATGGCCGAGTGCTATCGACAGCGAGGCAATGCCGCTCTCGTAATAGACCAGGCTGTCGAGCTTCGCCCGCTTGGCCCGCGCTTCCTCGACGCTGTCGCCAACGATGACGAAAGCACCGGGCAGGATCTTGATGTCGTCGCGCGAGCGGCCGAGTTTTTGCGCCCGGCCTTTGACGTCGGCAAAGAAGCGTTGGCCGGCGGCAAGATCACCATGGGCGGCGAAAATCACCTCGGCCGTCTCGGCGGCCAGTTGGCGCCCCGCCTCCGAAGCGCCGGCCTGGACGATGACCGGCCAGCCCTGCACCGGGCGCGCGATGTTGAGCGGCCCGCGCACGGCGAGGTGCTCGCCCTTGTGGTCAAGCACATGCAGTTTGGCCGGATCGAAATAGAGCCCGCTTTCGGCGTCACGGATGAAGGCATCGTCGGCGAAACTGTCCCACAGGCCGGTGACGACATCGTAGAATTCTCGCGCCTTGTGGTAGCGCTCGTCATGCTCGACATGTTCGTCCAGCCCGAAATTGAGCGCCGCATCTGGATTGGACGTGGTGACGATGTTCCAGCCGGCGCGGCCGCCGCTGATGTGGTCGAGCGACGCGAAGCGGCGGGCTATATGATAGGGCGCGTCGAAGGTGGTCGATGCGGTGGCGACCAGGCCGATATGGTCGGTGACGGCGGCCAACGCCGACAGCAGCGTGAAAGGCTCGAACGAAGTCACCGTGTGGCTGCGCCGCAGCGCCTCGATCGGCATGTTGAGCACGGCCAGATGGTCGGCCATGAAGAAAGCGTCGAACTTCGCCGCCTCCAGCGTCTGGGCGAAGCGCTTCAGATGCGCGAAGTTGAAGTTGGCGTCGGGATAGGCGCCGGGATAGCGCCAGGCGCCGGTGTGCAAGCTGACCGGGCGCATGAAGGCGCCGAGCCGCAATTGCCGTTTTTCTGCCATGGGAAGACACCCTGATGAGGACGAGCGTTGCCGCTCCGGTATAGCGCAGGATGGGACCGCTTTGCGGTCCTGGGAAGGAATTCTGTTTTGCAGAATCCGCTCCGGGGAGCATTTTCGTCGGCGTGACGGACCAACCGTCACACGGCATCATCCGCCATCGCCGACGGCGGATGATGCGATAAGACCGCTCTATTCCGCGGCCAAGGCCAGTTGCGGCCGCTCGGCGGGCAGCTCCGGCTCGGACGCCTGTGCGGCATTCCCTACCTTCTTCGGTTCGCGGCCGAAGAACAGGGCGTAGCCGGCCGGAAGGACGAGAATGGTCAGCACGGTGGCTACCATGATGCCGCCCATCATGGCGTAGGCGAGCGGGCCCCAGAACACGGCGCGCGAGATCGGGATCAGCGCCAGCACCGCCGTCATCGCCGTCAGCACGATCGGCCGGAAACGGCGGACAGCCGAGCCGATGATCGCTTCGGAGCGTTCCATGCCTCTCGCAATGTCCTGGTCGATCTGGTCGACCAGGATGATCGAGTTGCGCATGATGATGCCGAGCAGCGCGATGACGCCGAGGATGGCGACGAAGCCGAACGGCGCGCCGCTGATCAGAAGGGCCGCGGCAGCGCCGATGATGCCGAGCGGACCGGTGGCCAGCACCAGCATCGCCTTGCCGAAGTTCTGCAGCTGGATCATCAAGAGCACGACGATGATGGCCAGCATGATCGGCGCCTTGGCAGCGATGGAAGCCTGGCTTTCAGCCGAATCCTCGGCACCGCCCTGGATCTCGATCTTGTAGCCGGGCGCCAGGCCGTCGCGCAGACCCTGCATGTCCTTGTACATCTTGGTGACGACGTCATTGGACTGCACGCCGTCGGGCAGCGTGGCGCGCACGCTGATGGTCGGCAGGCGGTCACGGCGCCACTCGATGCCTTGATCGAGCACGGGAACCACCTTGGCCACCTGCGACAGCGGCACGAAGCCGCCGAAATCGGTCGGGATATAGACCGAATCGACCGAGGACAGCAGGCTGCGGCTGGCATCCGGCTCGCGAGCGACGATGGAGACCGTCTCCTCGCCGTCGCGGAAGTCGTCGAGCGGCGCACCGGACATCGATGCCTGCAGCATCTGGCGGATGCGCTGCGAGGTGACGCCGAGCGCACGGGCACGATCCTGGTCGATAACCAGCTTCATTGCCGGGACGGGTTCGAGCCAGTCGTCATGGACCGCGCCTAGCAGCGGATCCTCACGGAACTTCTCCTTCACCTGGTCGGCGATGCGGCGCACCTCCTGGCGATCCGGACCCATGACGCGCATCTGCACCGGCCAGCCGGTCGGCGGGCCGAGGAACAGGCGGTCGACCTTGCCGCGGATCGAGGGGAAGTCTTCGGCCAGAACCGTGCGCAGCTTGACGATCAGCCGCTCGCGCGCCGGCTCGTCATTGGCCATCACCAGCATCTGGGCGAAGTTCGGGTTGGCGAGCTGCTGGTCGAGCGGCAGGAAGAAGCGCGGCGCGCCTTCGCCAATATAGGTGGCGATGAAGCGCTTGTCCTTGTCGTCCATCATCTTGGCTTCGAGCGCCTTGGCCTGCACCTCGACCTCCTTGATGCTGGTGCCTTCCGGCAGCCAGAGGTCGACGAGGATTTCCGGCCGCGACGATTGCGGGAAGAAGTTCTGCGGGATGAACTGGAACGCCCACAGGCTGGTACCGAAGGTTACCAGCGTCATGACCAGAACGATGATGCGGTGGCGCACCGCCCAGCCAACGGTCGAGCGAAGCCCGCGGTAGAAGCGCGTATCGAAGGCATCGTGATGGCTGCCGGCGTGCTTGCGCTGCTTGAGGATCATGTTGCCGAGCCACGGCGTGAAATAGACGGCGACGAACCACGACACGATCAGTGCGATGCCAACGACATAAAACAGCGTGCGCACATATTCGCCGGCGGTGGAAGCGGCAAAGCCGACCGGGATGAAGCCGGCGGTGGTGACCAGCGTGCCGGTCAGCATCGGGAAAGCAGTCGATGTATAGGCGAAGCTCGCCGCTTCGACCTTGACCAGCCCCTCCTCCAGCTTGCGCTCCATCATCTCGACGACGATCATGGCGTCGTCGACAAGCAGGCCGAGCGCGATGATCAGGGCGCCCAGCGAAATGCGCTGCAGGTCGATGCCGAGCTCGTACATGATGGCGAAGGTGGCTGCCAGAACCAGCGGAATGGCGATGGCGATGACCAGGCCCGAACGCCAGCCGATCGACAGGAACGAGACGACAAGCACGATCAGCAGCGCCTCGCCGAGCGCATGCATGAATTCAGCCACTGCATCCGTGACGACGCCCGGCTGATCGGAAATCTGGTCGACGGACACGCCATAGGGCAGCGCCTCCTCGAAGCGCTTGTAGGTCGCCTCGACATCCTTGCCGACATCGGTGACTTTAAAACCCTTGGCCATGACGACGCCAAGCTGCACGCTGTCATGGCCGTTGAAACGGTATTTGCGCTGGAAGGGATCTTCGAGCCCGGATGTCACGGTGGCGATGTCGCCAAGCCGGGTGACCTGTCCGCCGGCGCGCAGGCGCAATTCCCTGATGTCGGCGGCCTTGGTGACGTCGCCTTCGACGGAGATGCGCACCGAATTGACGCCGGTGTCGACGGACCCGGCCGGATCGACATTGTTCTGGCCCTTGATCGCGTTCTGCAGGTCGGTCAGCGTCAGGCCGCGCTCGGCCAGCGCCTTGGACGAAACATCGATATAAAGTTTTTCTGGCTGGTCGCCGATGATGACGGCCTTCTCGACGCCTGATGTCGTCAACAGCATGTCACGGGCCTGGATGGCGAACTTCTTCAGCTCGGGGTAGGAGAAGCCGTCGCCGCTGATCGAATGCAGCGTAATGAAGGTGTCGCCGAACTCGTCGTTGAAATAGGGGCCGAGCAGGCCTTGCGGCAGGTCACCTGAGATGTCGCCGACCTTCTTGCGCACCTGATAGAAGGCGTCCGTCACCTCGGCGGCGTTGGTGTCGCCCTTGATCTGCACGGTGATGATGGCGCTGCCGGCGCGGGTGAAGGAGCGCACGAAGTCTAGATGCGGCGTTTCCTGCAGCTTGCGCTCGATCTTGTTTACGACCTGGTCTTCCATCTCCTTGATCGAGGAGCCCGGCCAGATCGCCTGCACGACCATGACCCGGAAGGTGAAGTCAGGGTCTTCCTTCTGGCCCATGCGCATCAGGCCGAGCGCACCGGCGATGATGATCAGCCCGAACAGGAAGCGCGCGATGGAGGGGTGGCCGATCGCCCAGCGCGACAGATTGAAAGGCCGCTTTTCTTCAGTGGAGGTCGTCATGGATGCTGGTCCACTTTGCTTGGTTACCGGCGCCTGGTGCTTCGAAGAAGCGCGGCGCGCGAAACGAAATCATCTGCCTTCGATCTGGCTTCCGGGCGGCGAGGCTTTCCAAGTGGAGAGACACTCATCGCGGTGGGACGCTAGGATCGATGCGGGGGGACATCGGCCTTGACGTCTCGACCTTCGGGCGCACGCCGCCCGGAAACCTGCGGCCGCGGCAATGCGCGGCCAACCTGTGTGTCGTCAGCGCAGCTGGCTGGCGTCTTCGCCCTCGGCGGAGGCGGATTGCTGCGCCACGCCGCCGGCGAGTTTCACTTTCAGATTCTCGGTCATGAACTGTGTGCCGGCGGCGACCACGATGTCGCCGGGCTTCAATCCTTCGGTGACACGCACGCCGTCGGCGGCGAACTCGGCGACCTTGACCGGGCGGGCATGAACGGTGTCGGCGCCACGATCGACTGTCCAGACGATCGACTGGCTGTCTTTCTCGGCCAACGCACTCAGCGGGATCGAAACCAGCTGCTTTTCGTTGGCCGCCGAGGCCTCGATATTGGCGGTCATGCCGAGCAGCACGCGCGGATCGTTGGGCAGGCTGACACGGACGGCAAAGGTTCGCGACTGGGTATCGGCGCTGCCGGCGACCTCGCGGACCTTGCCGTCGAGCGTCAGCGTGTTGTCGGACCAGAAGCCGGCCTTGACTGATTTGCCCGGCTTGAATTCGGCGATCTCCATTTCCGGCACCGCGATCAGCACTTCCTTTTCACCGTCGACCGCGACGGTGACCACCGGCGTGCCGGAGCCGACCACTTGGCCGACATCGGCGTTGACCGCGGTGACGATGCCGTCCCTGTCGGCCTTGAGGTCGGTATAGCCGACCTGGTTCTTGGCCTGGTCAAGCGACGAGCGGGCGGAGTCGCGTGTGGCGACCGCCTGGTCATAGGTCAGCGTTGCCTGTTCGAGCTGCGACTTTGGCGAAAAATTCTTGGCAAAAAGCTGCTCGGCGCGCTTGCGGGCAAGCTCTGTCGTCTCGACCTGCCGTTCGGCGGCATCGAGGGTGGCCTGCGCGCTCTTGACCGAGAGGTCGTAGTCGGTGGGATCGATGCGGGCGAGCAAATCGCCCGGCGCCACGTGCTGGCCGATGTCGACCAGGCGCTCGGTGATCTTGCCGTTGACCCGGAAAGCCAGGGCGCTTTCGGTACGGGCCCGCACCGAACCGGAATAGGAGAGCATGCGGGTGTCGTGCGCCTGGGCGATCTCGACGACCTTGACCGGGCGGATGATATCCTTGACTTCGGCTTTTTCCTGGCTGCAGCCGGCCAGAGCGAGCGCCGCGACGATCAACCCCGCGACCGGCAACCGGCGGATGATGGAATGGGACAAAGACATCGTGGTACTCCCGACTGGAGGCGGACTGGCGACACCGGTGACCGGCGGCTATTTCAAGGCTCTGATGGCGTAGTCGATAAGTTCGTCGGGCATTGCCCGGTTGGTCTTGGCAAGGCACTGCGCCACCATCTGCGGGTGGCAGAGAATGACGGTGGCGGCGCCGAAGCAGCGCGAGGCGGCTTCCGGATCCTGCTGCCTGAACTCACCGGTCTCGACGCCCTCGCGGATCACTTCGGCGAACAGGTCGTGGATACTGTTGACGTGCGCGTCGATGACAGCCCAGTCGCGCTCAAGCGCGACGATGACCATCTCATGGACCTTCTGCTCGTCGAGCATGGTCTCGAGCGTCATCTTGTACTGGGCGTGAATGTAGCGCCGCAGCCGCTCCTCGGCGCTGATCGGCAGATGCATGATCTCGTAAGCCATCTTGTAGCTGGCGCCGAGCATGCGGCCGCAAACCGCCTGGTGGATTTCGACCTTGGAGGCGAAGAAACGGTAGATGTTGGCCGGCGACATGCCGAGGTCGCGGGCAATGTCGGCGACATTGGTCTTGCCGTAGCCATAGTGCCGGAACAGCCGTTCGGCGCAGTCGAGAATGCGCGTCACATTCTCCTGCCTGGCGGCGTCGGCGACTATGTTGGCGGCTTCGGACATGGCTCTTTCGTTTGACAAGTGACGAATTTCGATTTTCGTCAGTCGTAAATTGAAGAAAGCGGGATGTCAACGTGAAATCGACGTACGCGTACAAGTTAGTGACAGATGGTGACAATGAGTGGGTATGACAACCGGCGCTCGCGATTGGGGGCGCGCCTCTCATGAGTTCGTCATCCCTGAGCGAAGCAAGGAGCGAAGCGACGCGGCGCAGACCCTGGGATCCATGCCGCGACGCCCGCTAAAGAGTGTGACGGATCAATAGTTTACACTCGTCAGCGAGGGAGCCATTCCCGACCGTTGGGAGCACGCCCGCAAGGTCGCGGCATGGATCCCAGGGTTTCCGCGACGTCGCTTCGCGACTGCTCCACCCTAGGATTGTTTGAGAAGGATCGGGTAGTTTGGCGGCCGGGACTGCGGCCCATCACAGCCAGCAGTCCCGGCGGCAGGCGACCGCCCTTAGGACCGGGTAACACCCGACGTCATCATGGTCCCTGCCGTCTTTGTCCGCCATCGCTTGGAGAGTTGATTGGCCGCTGGCTTGCGCCACGCCCGCAAACAATCCGAAGCCTTAGAAGGATACCACCAGCATGGCCTTCTTGCATCAACAACCGCAAATGTG
>NZ_JBFUGJ010000299.1:0-7138 GCF_056402975.1 Mesorhizobium sp. P3_A9
GCGCCATTCCTGATCGGGGTATCCTGCCCTTAAAACCAGACGCCGTCACGATGCAGCGGCGGAACAGCGTCGACCTCATCCCGGCTTGTCGCCTCGTGCGCGCGGTTGAAGATAAGCCGCACGACGAGCACGAAATAGCCTGCCTGCAGGACAACCAGCACAGCTATCGTCCAGGCAAGCGCCTGCCAGAAAGAACCGGTGGCCATATAGGTCCAGACCGCGACAATGACTGAAGTGGCCGACATCCCAACGAGAAATTGTCCAAAATACATCGATGCCAAAGCCGCCGAAACCGCCCCGGTTCCAACGACTCCCTTCCCGAACTCCCATTGCCCGCACACAGCGTTCCATTATTTTAGCAACTTCGCAAGTATGTGATCAGCCGGTTCGGCGACGGCTATTGCGCGTTGGCTTGGTCCGGCGCAATTTAATGCTCGCGGACTGACATAGCTTAGAAAACAAGTCCGCGGGGATGGGGGAATGACGCTCAAATTGATTGGGGCCGGTTTCGGCCGCACCGGCACGTGGTCGACTTTTGCCGCGCTGAACAGGCTCGGCCTGCCCTGCTATCACACGCAGGAAGTGATCATAAACAAGGCCAACAGAGGCCATCTCGACTTCTGGCGCAAGGTGGCCAACAGCCCGCCCGGCAGCCAGCACGACTGGAACCGCGTCTTCGCCAACTATACGGCCACCGTCGACAACCCCGGCTGCTGCGTGTGGAGGGAATTGCTGGCCACCTATCCCGACGCCAAGGTGCTGCTTACCTTCCACCCACGCGGCGCCGAAGCCTGGTACGAAAGCACCATCGACACGATCTATTTCACCAAGAATGTCTGGCAGTTCAAGATTCTGGAATGGTTGACGCCCTTCGGGCGGAAATTCGGCGACATGTCGAGCAAACTGGTATGGGGCCGCACGCTGGACGGCGTGATGGACGACCGTGACAGGGCGGTGGCGCGATACAACGCCTATATCGAGGAGGTGAAGGCGGCGGTGCCGCCGGACAAGCTGCTGGTCTACAAGGTGACCGAAGGCTGGGCGCCGCTCTGCGAGTTCCTCGGCGTGGCGCTGCCCAACGATCCCTTCCCCAACCTCAACGACCGCGAGACGATCAAGAAGATCATCCGCGACATCATCAAGGGCTCATACATCATGCTGGGGCTTGCGGTCGCCGCTGTCGTGGCGGTGGTTGCGGCGCTGTGGTGGTGGCTGGGGTAGAAGGAGACTAACGTACCTCGCCCCCCGCAATGTCGGCGTAATCCCTCCGGGCTAACCCCGCCCCACAACAGCCGTGTGGGGTTTGATCTTGAGTTTCGAAACGAGCGAGCGCGCCGGGTTGCGGGAAACCGCCGGCGTCTTCAGTCAGATCCTTGGCCTTTGCGGGCGGCTGGGGGTGCGGCAATCCAGGATTTTCCTCACCCGCTTCGCCTGCAAGCCAGTGAGTTCTTTCAAATGGGTCCGCTTTCTTGCGGGTTTCCGGCGGCGGCACGGGCTGGGCTGCCCGCATGACGATCTCATGCGCAAGAAGCCCTACAAATTCTTCGCCCTTGGGCTGCCCGGCCATCGCGGCTTCGACCTTTTGGTCGACCATTTCAACCTGGCGGCGGCGGGTCTGCCGCGGGAAATGCTTGAGGCGGCATGGCGCGGGCGGGCGATGGACATCGGCCAGGTCAACGGGCGGCGCGATGCCTATACCCTCACCATGCGTCTGTCCGTTCATTCCGGCACCAGTCACGAAGGCGCCTTCTCGATAAGGCTGACACGGCAGAGCGACCGGCTCGACCTGGTCAGGCTGAGCTTCATCCTCTACCCCTTGGGCACCAGCCCCCTGGGCGCCGGCCCCTTGGACGCCAGCCCCTCGGGCACCGGCAGCTACACCGTCGCCATTGGCGGGCTCCAGGGCAGCAAGGAGCCGGAGGCCAAGCGCGCCGTCATCGACGCCACGCGCGATCTGTGCGGGCTCAGGCCCAAGGATGCGGCACTGCTGGTCATCGAAGGCATCGCCATCGGTGGCGGCGCCGATCATGTCCTCGGCGTCTGCGATGCCAGGCACACCATCAACTTCCGCTCGCCCGAAAAACGCGCCCGCAAGCGTGCCGACATGGACCAATACTGGATCGATCGCGGCGGTTGCGAAGGCGGCGAATTCGGTTTCGCCATGCCGGTACGGAGCCGCGACATGGCAGCGCCGCTCAGCCGCCGCGATGTCTACAAGTTCGAATTCCTGGAGTTCGGCAAGCGCCTTTTTGCCTCAATGCCCAGGCTGAACGAGGTTCCACTCGATCTGCCTGCAGGAGGCCCTCACCCGATGAAATGTGGAAGGAAGCACATCATTGTCGGATGGCGGCGGGGCGTCATTTTACCCTTGCCAATGTCCGAATTCGCCCCTCGACAGGGCAAGAAGACTATATCTCATTTGGCTAAAATAGCGGAACGTCCCATGGACATTGCCGGAACCGAAGAAGGCCCCTCGGACCTTTGCTTCAACCACCTAAGACCTTGGTCCTACAAGGAAACGCAAAAGGCCGATGCGACCCCTCATCGGGAACATCCCGCCTCTGCCATCGTTTGCCGCAAGGTCTTCGGACCGGACTGGATTTCGGAGGAAGAGCGATGCACCATCGGTCCATCATCACCAGAACAGGCCACGGCCCGGGCACGGCGATCGCCGTGTTGATGGTCGGACTTGTCGCGGTCGGGATTGTGTTCCTCGTCCTGGGCGGCTTGCTCTATTTCGGCGAGCAGCAATCCAATCAACACGCTCTGTCTTCCGTGCCCGCCCGATCGGCCCAGGCGGCCGACCAGAGGGCAGCGGAGTGATGGGCCGAAGCGCCACTTTCCTTGCACAGAACTTTATTCACAATGGAGGACTCAAAGTGAAAACCACGCTTCTCTCGGCACTTCTCATTGTCTCCGTGCTGTCCCCCGTCAACGTTGCCCCGACGCAGGCCGCCAGCCTCGTCATCACCACGGACAACGGCACGCATATGGGCCGCCACCACTGGCGCGATCATCGCTGGCACAAACATCACAACCGGCATTGCTTCGTAAAGGTCAGGAAGCATTGGCGCCACCACCACTGGGTCATCGAGAAGGTACGGGTCTGCGATTTCGATCGCTTCTAGGCCATGCCGAGGATGCAATTGCCCAGGCCTCATCGAAGGTTCCGTCTGAACGGGCAAACCTTGGCGGTGGCGGCTGTCTGGGGCGTGGCGGCGGTGGTTCTGGTGCTGATGGTGACGGGAGCGGTCGGCTTCTGAAATCCGGCAGCGTCTATCCCTAGGGATGCCTCGCCTCCGCCTTGCAATCACATTAGATACTACTAATGTAAAAGACGCCGGCTCCCGCCAGAAGCCGGCGGGGCCCGACGTTTCTCCCTTTTGCACCAAGCCGTCGGGCCCCTTCCGCTATCCAGCATCAGCCATGGCGTCAGCGCGCCAGTATCATGCCGCCCTTCGCCACCGCCTTGCCCCGGCGATAGACCGTCCGGTCCTTCGGCACGGCGACCACCGCCTCGGGCACGTGCTGCGCCCGCATGGCGACGAAGTCGGCGCTGGCGCCGACCACTATGCCGTAGTCCTCCAGCCCCAGCGCCCTGGCGCCGGCATGAGTCACCGCATCGAAGGCAGCCGCCAGTTCGTGGTCCTCATAGAAGCCGGAGCGGTAGCCGATCATGTTGGCTCGGTTCAGCATGTCGCCATCGCCATAGGGCCACCAGGAATCGCGAATGTTGTCGGAGCCGCTGAACACGGTGACCCCTGCCTGTCGCAGAGCCGCCACCGGCGGGAAGGCATGGTTGCCGGGCGCGTTGGTCATGATCGCCACGCCAGCGGCCGCCAGCATTGCGCCGGCCTTCGCCAAGGCGTCTGCCGGAATGTCGCCCAGCCCATAAGCGTGGCTGACGGCGACATGGCCCTGCATGCCGAGCGCCTTTGTCCGCGCCGCGATCTCCTCGACCTGGAACAGGCCGAGCGTGCCGCCATCATGCAGGTGGATGTCGACGCCGGCGCCATGCTTTTGCGCCAGGGCGAACACCACGTCGAGATGGCCCTTCACATCGCGGTCGAAGCTGGCCGGGTCGAGCCCGCCGATGAGGTCGCAGCCAAGCTTCAAAGCCTCGTCCAAAAGCTCCGCCGTGCCGGGTGAGGACAAAATACCGCTTTGCGGGAAGGCGACGAGTTGGATGTCGATGAGGTCGCGATATCTTTCGCGCACGGCAAGGATCGTCTCGACATGGCTGAGCCCAACCGAAGCATCGACCATGACATGGCTGCGCATCGCCAGGCTGCCATTGCCGATACAGAGATCGAGCTGGTTCTTCGCCCGCTCGGCCATCGGCGCCGCGGCGGCAAGGTTCTGTGCCTGGAAGGCGACGCGCTCGCGCACGTCGAAGCCGTTGGTGCAGGGAATGTGCGGGCGCCAGGCATCGCCATAGAACGAGGTGTCGAGATGGATATGCCCCTCGACGAAGGCCGGCACGACAAGCTGGCCGCCGAGATCGATGATGCCGGGGTCAATGATGGCGGCGTCGATGGCGGTCATATCAGCCGGCGGCGCACTTCCGGCCGGCGCGATGGCACTGAAGCGGCCGCCGGTGACGAAGAAATCCGCCAGCAAGCCATCGGCCAGTTTCGCGTTGCGGAAAATCGTCTGTTCGCTCATGGGCTTCTTCCCTGCTGAAAGCGCCAGTCCTCGCCGCCCGCTCGCCGCGGGTCAATGCGGCAGGCAAGAGAAACTGTTTCTCGGCAAATATCCCAGCGAATGGTTCGGCGAAGCAAACCGCGAATCCGCGCCGCAGCTCCTGCCTATTCCGCTATCACGGAAGTTTCGAACGCCCGACGACGTGTCATGGTGTTGCTGCGGCGGTACGAGCCGCCCTGGTTGACGCGGGCGCCCAGCCATCCCAACAATGCGCCCCCCCGTCCGCGTCGACCACGGCATGCGCCAGACGGCACAGCTGCCGCGCGAAGCGACGATCAGCCCGCAGCGTCATTCTTTTGCAGCGTCAGCCGCCGACCAGCGCCTTCGTGGTCACCACAGTCGCGCCGGCCTCGCTGAATTCGCCATTATGCCGGGCGATGATCTGCAGAGCACTCTCGCCGGCGCTGTCCAGCGTGCTGTGGGCATCGGAAACCACGGTGACGCCGAGGCCTCTGGCGATCGCGGCCTTGACGGTCGCCGCCACGCAAAAATCGGTCTGCGCGCCGAGGATCACCACGGCACCCGCGCCCTGCCCGGCGACCCAGTCGCCGAAGGCAGGATTGCTGAAAGCATCGCGCACGGATTTGGCGAAGGTCGGTTCATCGTCGGCCTGGCCAAGGGCGGGCCAAACCGGCCAGCCCGGTTCACCCGGCGCCAACGGGTCGCCCTCGGGTCCGTCATGCCTGACGAAAGCGACCTTGCGCCCACCGCGCCTTGCCCAATCGATCACCGTGCGGGTGCGCTCGGCAATGCCCGAAGCATCATGGATCGGCGGCTCATGCACGCCGTCAAACATGCCGGTTTGGAGGTCGATGACAATGAGAGGCGCGTTGGCCAGGAGGCTGGGTGCTGACATGGCGCGAACATAGCTTGGGCGACGAGAGGGTCAAGATCGGCCAGGCCCTCGAATCGGGAAGCGGACAAGCTCTTGCCTCAGTTCCGCGACTGCATCCCGAAGCTCCGGGCCGATGGGAACCTTGAAGCCGTGCTTGTCCCATTCATCACGCCTCGCCCACGGCGGCGCGGACTCAAGCCGGAAGATCACCTTGATATCATTGTGCTTGCTTCGGAACTCCAGATTTGGTTCTAGAAACCCACACCACGATCTCTCGGCCCGCCCCTGCGATGTTTGCTCCAGCCATTCAGCCAAACGCAGAGCCTCAAAAGTTGTAAGGCAGGGATCACGGAAGCTCCATCTCCGACCATTGATGGAAGCTTCGCCCCCAACAATCAGCCAGTTCGAATCCCACTTATCGTCATGTATATCTGGAAACTGATATTGCAGCAGCGACAGACGCAGTGAACAGTTCGGTCCCGTCAAAAGCATTTTGGTCGAGCAATCGATGCTCAGATTTATTGCGTTCGATGGTTGCTTTAGCGAATTCGATCATTTCTGTCACGCGATCCGATCATCGCATGCCCCTCACCCCGGCGCTCCCGCAAACAGCACCACACCATCGCCRCCCGTCGCCGGCCAATCCCTGATGGTGCGGTCGTAGCCGCCGGTSAGCASCGTGCCGTCGGGAGCGAAGGCCACGGCGTAGATCGGGCCGGTCTGGCTGTCGAACATGGCGATCTGGTTGCCGGTTTCCATGTCCCACAGCCGTGCCGTCCCATCGAGCGAGCCCGACGCAGGCGCTTGCCGTCGGCCGATAGCGCCAGCGTATAGACCGTGCCTTCATGGCCTTCGAAGCGCTTCACCTCGCGGCCGCTGTCGAGGTCCCAGACCTTGATCGTCAGGTCGCCGCTGCCGGTGATCACATGGTGCCCGTCAGCGGTGAAGACGGCGCCATAGGTGCCTTGCTCGTGGCCGTGCCAGCTGCGCAGCTGCTTGCCGCTTTCGATGTCCCAGAGTTTTAGCGTGCCGTCGATCCTGCCGCTCAGCGCCTGCTTGCCGTCGGGCGAGACGGCGACCGCGCTGATCGACCAGTCGTGCCCGGTCAGCACATGCAGCACGGAATTGTTGACGAGGTCCCAGACGATTACATTGCCGGTGTCGTGCCCGCTGACGGCRCGCTTGCCGTCCGGGCTGATCGCCAGCTTGYTGACGCCGCCATTCTGACCGGCCTGGAAGACATGCAGCACGGCGCCATCGGCCAATTTGCGCAGCACGATCTCGCCGTCGTCGCCGGCCGTCAGTGCGCTGACACCGTCGGGCATGTAGAGCGCGGTGCGCGCCATATCCTTGTGGACGCCGAGATTACGGATCAGGTGCTTGCCGCCAATGTCCCACAGCTTGATCACATGGTCGGTGCTGGCGCTCATGATCGAGCGCCCGTCGGGCGCCACCGCCAGCCAGACGACCGCGTCACGATGGCCATCGGGCTGCGTCGGCGCCGCCGGCGGCGGTGGCGGCAACGGCGCCACGGTGGGCGGCGGGATGACCGCGACCTCCGGCGGCGACGGGGCGACGGGCGTTGGCGGAGCTAAGACC
>NZ_JBFUGJ010000300.1:0-7078 GCF_056402975.1 Mesorhizobium sp. P3_A9
AGCCACCTCTCCCCCGCTTTGCGGGGGCGAGGAACCCCCATTCTGAGACGCCATCAACTCAAAACCTCGGAATGTCCGGGAACGCCACCTGCCCCCGGTGCACATGCATGCGGCCGAGTTCGGCGCAGCGGCGCAGTTGCGGGAAGACTTTTCCCGGGTTGAGCAGGTGGTTGGGATCGAAGGCGCATTTGACGCGCATCTGCTGGTCGAGATCGACCTGGTTGAACATTTCCGGCATCAGGTCGCGCTTCTCGACCCCTACCCCATGTTCGCCGGTCAGGACGCCGCCGACCTTGACACAGAGCCGCAAAATGTCGGCGCCAAAACTCTCGGCCTTGTCGAGTTCACCCGGAACATTGGCATCATAGAGGATCAGCGGATGCAGATTGCCGTCGCCGGCGTGGAAGACATTGGCGACGCCGAGGCCATATTTCTCAGAGAGTTCGCGCATGCCGGCGAGCACGCGCGGCAGTTCCTTGCGCGGGATGGTGCCGTCCATGCAGTAATAGTCGGGCGAGATGCGGCCGACCGCGGGGAAGGCCGCCTTGCGGCCGGCCCAGAAGCTCAGCCGCTCCTGCTCGGATTGCGAGATGCGGCAGGTGGTCGAGCCGTTCTTGTAGGCGATCGCCTCGACGAGACCGATGAGATGATCGACCTCGACACCCGGCCCGTCGAGTTCGACGATCAGCAGCGCCTCGACATCGAGGGGATAACCGGCATGGACGAAATCCTCGGCCGCGTGGATCGCCGGCCGGTCCATCATTTCCATGCCGCCCGGGATGATGCCGGCGCCGATGATGTCGGCGACGCATTGGCCGCCCTGTTCGCTGGTCGGAAAGCCGATCAGCAGGGCACGTGCCGTCTCCGGTTTCTTCAGGATGCGCACTGTGACCTCGGTGACGACGCCGAGCAGGCCTTCCGAACCGGTCATGACGCCAAGCAGGTCGTAGCCTTCGGCATCAAGATGGCTGCCGCCGAGCCGCACCACTTCACCGTTCATCAGCACCATCTCGATGCCGAGCACATTGTTGGCGGTGAGGCCGTATTTCAGGCAGTGCACGCCGCCGGAATTTTCCGCGACGTTGCCGCCGATCGAGCAGGCGATCTGGGAGGATGGATCGGGGGCGTAGTAAAAGCCCTCCTGCTCGACGGCGGTGGTGATGCCGAGATTGGTGACGCCCGGCTGGGCAACCACAATGCGATTGGGGAAGTCGATCGCCAGGATGCGATTGAAGCGGCTCATGACCAGCAGCACCGCGTCYTCMAGCGGCAGCGCGCCGCCSGACARMGAGGTGCCGGAGCCGCGYGGCACGACGCGGATGTTGCGGTCGTTGCAGTATTTCAGCACGCGGGAGACTTGCGCCACAGTTTSSGGCAGCACSACGACCAGCGGCAATTGCCGATAGGCGGTSAGGCCGTCGCTCTCGAAGGCRCGCATCTGGTTGGTGGCGTCGACGACGCCCTCGCCCGGGACGATGATGCGCATGTCGGCGACGATCTCGTCGCGCCGGCGCAGCGTGGCGTCGTCTGGTTTCGGCATGGCCAGGCCGGACATCTGCAGCCTCACTTTGCTTGACTGGTCAAAATCTTTTACCAGTGAGGCGCATTCTTTGCAAACGCTGCGGTGATGCGGCCTCCGGCATCAAGGTCGGGACAACCTTCCGCAGCGGCAATCTGCCGCTATTCGCCGGGATGCTTCGTTGGTTCGGAATGCATCTGGCGCACGCGCCGCACGCCCCACCAGACCAGCAGGATGGCGACCGGCACCGAGGCGGCGGTGACGACTTCCGGCGCGAAGGCATGGCCGAAGATCGAGGCGCCCTTGGCGACATAGCCGATGAGGCCGACGACATAGTAGGAGACGGCGGCAACCGAAAGGCCCTCGACGGTCTGCTGCAAGCGCAGTTGCAGGCGGGCGCGGTTGTTCATCGAGGCAAGCAGGTCGCGGTTCTGCTTCTCGACCTCGACATCGACCCAGGTGCGCAGCAGCGTCGTGGCGCGGGTCAGCTTGCGCGACAGATTGGCCTGTCGCTCCTCKACCGAGCGGCAGGTGCGCATGGCAGGCGCGACGCGGCGCTGCAGGAACCCGCCCCAGGTGTCGTAGCCGGGCACAGCCTCCTCCTCCAGCGCTTCCAGCCGCTCGACGACGATGCCGTCATAGGCGCGGCTGGCGCCGAAGCGATAAAGGCTGGAGGCGGCGTCTGCTTCCAACTCGGCCGCCAGTTCCGTCAGGTCTGCCAGCAACGTCTGGCTGTCGCGGGTCTCGGCGACCTTCATTTCCAGAGTGGTCTGCGCCAGCCTGTCCTCGATGCGGCGGGCACGGCCCGACAAGGTCAGCGCCAGCGGCAGGCCTAGCATGGCCAGCGTCCGGTAGGTTTCGATGTCGATCAGCCGCTGCGACAGCGCCCCGGTGCGCGCCGGCGTCAGGCCGCGATCGAGCACCAGGATGCGGGTCATGCCGTCGCCATCCTGGCGGAAATCGGTGACGATGGCCGCATTGCCGCGCTCGACCAGCGAGTAGCACAGGCTGGTGGGATCGAAAGCGGCGATCAGCCGTTCGCTCGCCTGCGTCCATTTGCGGATTTCGAGCCGGATGCCGGAAATGACGGTGCCCGGCGGCGAAAAGCCATTGCCGAAGGGCGTATCCTCCTGCGTCCTGCCGCTTTCGGAAAGCGGGCCTTCCCACAGATAGGTCGAGAATTCCGTATGCCGCTCCCAGCGCAGCGAGCCCTTGCCCCACTTCATGGCGTGATGGCGCGCCTGGCGATCGGGTGCGGCAATGCCGAGACGCCGCGACAGTTCGGAAAGCACGGCATGGTCAACGCCGGAGCCGCCCTCGGTCATGAAGGCGAGTTGCACCAGGACGCGGGGCTTTTCGATCAGCGGATGTGGCCTTGCATGCACCTCGCCCAGCGCGCCTGGCCGGCCCTCATGCGCGGGGAAACCCATGACGCTGCCCTTGGCGCGCGGCTGGAACTCCAGATTGGACKGGTCGTCTGACAYGGCTTGTCCCCCGGGTTTCTGTCAACCCTCTTGCGTTGGCGTCCCTCTAGAGCCAATAGCCAGATGACGCAAACAGCAAAGTTTAGCCGAAGATGATATTACGCCGGGCGGCAAAACCGACCCGCTTCGACCAATTGGATAAATAATTTGACCAGTTGGCGACGCAGGCTTTATCCTGTGCGACACCGGTTCAATTCCCAGGCACAGCTGTTGAGCGACATTTTTTCCAGGATCGAGCATTCGCGCACCGCCGACGAGGTGGTGCAGCAGATCGAGAGCCTCATCCTCGAAGGCGTGCTGCGCACCGGCGACCGGCTGCCGGGCGAGCGCGAGCTGGCACGCCAGTTCGACGTGTCGCGGCCGATCCTGCGCGATGCGCTGAAGGCGCTGGAAGGGCGCGGGCTGCTGACGACCAAGGCCGGCGGCGGCACCCATGTCGCAGACATTATCGGCCAGCTGTTCACCAAGCCGGTGGCGGACCTGATCTCGATGCATCGCAAGGCGGTGGCCGACTATCTGGAGTACCGCCGCGAGATCGAAGGCATAGCCGCCGAATATGCGGCGCGGCGCGCYACMSCGGASGACYTKGCGCTGCTCGACCGCATCATGGCGCGCATGGACGAGGCGCACCGCACCGGCGATTTCGACGACGAAGCCGAAATCGACGTCGAATTCCATCACGCGATCTGCGAGTGCGCGCACAACATCCTGCTGCTGCACACGCTGCGCTCCTGCTAYCGGCTKTTGTCGGAAGGCGTGTTCCAGAACCGGCTYCTGGTGTTCACCGTGCCCGGCGCGCGCGAGGCGCTGCTGGCGCAGCACAAGGCAATCCACGCCGCGGTCAAGGCCGGCGATCCGGCCGGCGCCCGCCAGGCGGCAATGGATCACATGACCTATGTCGAGCGSTCGATGSYCGARGCCGAGCGCAGCGGCGACTGGCARCGCGTRTCRCGGYTGAGGCTGMGGCAGCGTTCGGAGGCCGGTGATACCGAACCGGCACGCAGACGTTCATAGAGCATGATGTCATCCGAAAACCGCTTCACACTTTTCGGCATCATGCTTTAGTCAATTCGATCAAGCGAGAACCATCATGAGCGACATTCTCACCATCGCAGACCTCAAGGACCTCGCCCGCCGGCGCGTGCCCAAGATGTTCTTCGATTATGCCGATTCCGGCGCCTGGACCGAGAGCACCTATCGGGCCAATGAGGAAGACTTCCAGAAGATCAAGTTCCGCCAGCGCGTGCTGGTCGACATGAGCAACCGCTCGCTGGAATCGACCATGATCGGCCAGAAAGTGTCGATGCCGGTGGCCTTGGCGCCGACCGGCCTGACCGGCATGCAGCATGCCGATGGCGAGATGCTGGCGGCGCAGGCGGCCGAGGAATTCGGCGTGCCGTTCACCTTGTCGACAATGAGCATCTGCTCGATCGAGGATGTCGCCTCGGTGACGAAGAAGCCTTTCTGGTTCCAGCTCTATGTGCTGCGCGACAAGGATTTCGTGCTCGATCTGATCGACCGGGCGAAGGCAGCGAAATGCTCGGCGCTGGTGCTGACGCTCGACCTGCAGATCCTTGGCCAGCGCCACAAGGACGTGCGCAACGGGCTTTCAGCGCCGCCCAAGATGACGCTGGCCAACATCATCGACCTGGCCAGCAAGCCGCGCTGGTGCCTGGGCATAGCGGGCACCAAGCGCCGCACCTTCCGCAACATCGTCGGCCACGCCAAGGGTGTCGGCGACGTCTCTTCGCTGTCGTCCTGGACGACGGAGCAGTTCGACCCGCAGCTATCGTGGAAGGACGTCGCCTGGATCAAGGAACGCTGGGGCGGCAAGCTGATCCTGAAGGGCATCCTCGACAAGGAAGACGCGCTGATGGCGGCCAAGACCGGCGCCGACGCGATCGTGGTTTCCAACCATGGCGGGCGCCAACTCGACGGCGCGTCATCCTCGATCATGGCGCTGGAAGAGATCGCGGACGCGGTCGGCGACAAGATCGAAGTCCATATGGATGGCGGCATCCGCTCCGGTCAGGATGTGCTGAAGGCGCTCTGCCTCGGCGCCAAGGGCACTTATATCGGCCGGCCATTTCTTTACGGCCTCGGCGCGCTCGGCAAGGAAGGGGTTACCAAAGCGTTGGAAATCATCCGCAAGGAGATGGACATCACGCTGGCGCTGTGCGGAAAGCGTCTGGTCACCGACATGGGCAAGGACCAGCTCCGACGCTAGGGTCCGGTGACAGCCTGACCACGGAGACCACGAGGCGTTGGCGGAACCCGGCATCCATTTTCTCGACGCACATGGGCCGGAGGGTGTGCGTCTTTACGCGATCGGCGACGTGCATGGCCGGCTCGACCTGCTGGCCGCCATGCACCAGCGGATCGAGAGCGAGCTGGAATGGAAACCGGCTCGCGACTGGCGGGTGATCCATCTCGGCGACTATGTCGACCGCGGACCGGATTCCAAGGGCGTCATCGATTTCCTGATCGCGGCGCGGGAACGCGATCCACGCCATCTGATGCTCGCCGGCAACCATGACATCGGGTTTCTCGATTTTCTGGGAACCCCCGACCCGGAAGGGCTTTTCATGCGCTATGGCGGCGTGCAGACGGCGCTGTCCTATGGCGTGTCGCTGACCGCCGACGCCAGCTGGTTCGGCAAGATGGAGACGATGAGGCGGGGACATCAGGCCTTGCTCGAGGCAATGCCGCCGGGCCATGTCGATTTCCTGCGCTCGCTGCCGTTCTCAGTAACGTTCGGCGACTTCTTCTTCTGCCATGCCGGCATCAGGCCAGGCATTCCGCTGGACAAGCAGAGCCAGCAGGACCTGATCTGGATCCGCGACGTTTTCCACGATCACACCGGCCTGTTCCCGAAGATCGTGGTGCACGGCCACACACCCGTCCCCGAGGCGGAAGTGATGGCCAACCGCGTCAATGTCGACACGCTTGCCTGGCAATCAGGCATGCTGACCGCCCTCGTCGTGGACGGAGCGGACAAACGCATCCTGGAAATGGCGATAAAGGAAGCTTGAGCCCAGGCGCGGCGCAGGGATGCGTCGCGAGCGGGCCGGCTTTTAGCGAAGCGAGGCGGTGACGCCGTAGCCGTCGACGGCGTTGTGGTTGTTGGCAGCATCGGCGGAATAGATACCGAGACCGCACAGAACGATGGCGGACAACATGGCAAAGGACAGAAGCGCTGCTTTCACGGACGTCATCTCTTGTTGAGCTTGCTGCATCTGTGCACCAGGCGGTTACCAATGCGTTGAAACGGAGAATTCGCTTCAAAGTTTCGACGATTTCGCGCTTCTAAGCGCGTTCTGTATCGGTGGTGTGTCGCGCGGGTCACACAAAAGGTTCATCCCGGTTGCACTGAAGATGCAGAGCGCGCGCCTTCTAGGATGGCGGACGGACACAAGCCAAGGATGAAGGGGGTTTTCCCCAGCCGGTTTCACGGCTGCGTGCCAATAATGTCACGCGGCAGAGCGCGGAGGCGCGAACGCCTAGATTGTGGCTACCCAGGCGCGGGCAATGGCGAGACCAGCAGCATCGGCGTCGGGTCCATTGCTGGCCATCTCGCCATCGAGCTTGCCCGCCCAATCGGGATGGCGCGCGGCAATGAGCGGTGCAAAGGAGGAACTCCAGCCCTTCACCATCGGCCGGTCGGCCTCGAAATGGAACTGGAAGCCGTAGACGGCGCGGCCGACACGAAACGCCTGGTTTTCGGCGACATCATTGCCGGCGAGCCGCACGGCGTCTTCCGGCAGCTCGAAGGTGTCGTCATGCCACTGGAAGATCGGGAACTTTTGCGGCAGGGCGCCCAGCACCGGATCGGCCTTGGCGTCCGGCGTCAGCGAAACGCCGCGCCAGCCGAACTCATTGGCGCCGCCGATGCGGTTCTCGCCGCCGAAGGCGCGGGCGACGAGCTGACTGCCGAGGCAGATGCCGAGCACGGCGCGATCCTTGCCGGCGAAATCGCGGGTCAGTTCGAGCAGCGCCGGAAAATAGGGATATTCATCGTCGGCCAGCGCATTCTGACCACCACCGAGCACCACCATGGCATCGTGCTCCGTGGCAT
>NZ_JBFUGJ010000301.1:0-7073 GCF_056402975.1 Mesorhizobium sp. P3_A9
ACGCAATCCCTGTCGCAGCCACCAAGAGTGATGCGGCGCAGTTGAGGCTTCTCAAGAAGAAGAAAAACCCGACACCGGACGATCTCGCCCAGATCAAGAAGATCGAGGCCAAGATCGTTGCCGACAAGGAGGACGCCAAGGCCAAGGCGCTCGAAGCCAGGAAGCTGGCGATGCGTGAAGCTGCCAAGGCCAAGGCCGACGCGGAACGGCAGGCCTTCCTGGCCAAGAAGGGCAAGAGCGCACCGGCGACCGACGTGGCCGACGCCAAGCCGGCCAAGAAGACCACCAAAATCATCGAGCCGGTTGAACCGGTCACACCGATCCAGTCGGCCGAGCCGCTCCCGGCCGAGGCGATGAACGTCGCCTTGACCGGCAACAATGGGGAACTGCGCAGCGAGGTCATCGGCGGCCAGAAGCAGCCAAGTGGCGGTCTGTTCGCCGGCCTGTTCGGCGGGACCTCATCCGGCTCATCGATTCGCTATCTGCCCGAGACACGCGCGCTCGACCAGGCACTCGCCCAGAAGAACGCCAAGAAGCCGTTCAAGGTGAAGCCGGAATTCGTCCCCCAGGACGTGGAATTCACCGGCTACGATGCCGGCACCATCGTCATCGACACCAGTGCGCGCCGGCTCTATCTCGTCGAATCGTCGACCACCGCGCGTCGCTACGCCATCGCGGTCGGCCGTGAAGGCCTGCAGTTCAAGGGCACGGTTGCCGTCGGCGACAAGCAGGAATGGCCGCGCTGGATACCGACGCTCGACATGCAGAAGCGYGAGCCCAAGCACTAYGSCCAGTACAAGGACGGCATGCCCGGCGGYGGYCAGAACCCGCTCGGCGCSCGCGCCATCTATCTCTATGACGGCAAGAAGGACACGCATCTGCGTATCCACGGCACCATCGCGCCGCAGTCGATCGGCACCAGTGCCTCCAATGGYTGCTTCCGCATGATGAACGACCACGTCATGGACCTCTACAGCCGCGTCAGGGTCGGCACCAAAGTCGTCATCATCTGACGTTTTTATCATCATGCCGAAAGGGCCGGCTCAGCCGGCCCTTTTGTTTTGCCCGTTTACGATCAAGCCTGTTCGGTCGTGAAACCGGATCCACGTTTCGGGATCTTGGTCCAAGCGCCTTCTTGGGAAAAAGCCTTCGCGGTGGTTTTTTCTCTGGCGGAATCAATCCGGCCGCGTTAAGCGATGACTCCCATGGCGCGATATGTATTCATCACAGGCGGCGTGGTTTCCTCACTTGGAAAAGGCATTGCCGCAGCGGCCCTTGGGGCTCTCCTGCAGGCGCGAGGCTATCGCGCACGCATCAAAAAACTCGACCCTTACCTCAATGTCGATCCCGGCACGATGTCGCCGTACCAGCATGGCGAGGTGTTCGTTACCGATGACGGTGCCGAAACCGATCTCGATCTTGGCCATTACGAGCGCTTCACCGGCCGCTCGGCCAACCAGCAAGACAACATCACCACCGGCCGCATCTACAAGAACATCATCGAACGCGAGCGGCGCGGCGACTATCTCGGCGCSACMGTGCAGGTCATTCCGCACGTCACCGACGAGATCAAGAATTTCGTCCTCAACGGCAATGACGACTATGATTTCGTGCTGTGCGAGATTGGCGGCACTGTCGGCGACATCGAGGCGATGCCGTTCCTCGAGGCGATCCGCCAGCTCGGCAATGATCTGCCGCGCAACAATGCCGTCTACGTGCATCTGACGCTGATGCCTTACATCCCGACGGCGGGTGAGTTGAAGACCAAGCCGACCCAGCATTCAGTCAAGGAACTGCGCGGCATCGGCATCGCGCCCGACATCCTGCTGGTCCGTGCCGACCGCGCCATTCCCAAGGAAGAGCGCAGAAAACTGTCGCTGTTTTGCAATGTCAGGGAAAGTGCCGTCATCCAGGCGCTCGACGTGCCGCACATCTACGACGTGCCGATGGCCTACCACAAGGAAGGGCTTGATTCGGAAGTGCTGGCCGCGTTCGGCATCGACCCGGCGCCGAAGCCGCGCATGGAGCCATGGCAGAAGGTCTCGGACCGCATCCACAATCCGGAAGGCGAGGTGACCATCGCCATTGTCGGCAAATATACCGGCCTCAAGGATGCCTACAAATCGCTGATCGAGGCGCTTTCGCATGGCGGGTTGGCCAACCACGTCAAGGTCAAGCTCGACTGGATCGAATCGGAGATCTTCGAAAAGGAAGATCCGACGCCGTGGCTGGAAAAGGTGCATGGCATCCTGGTTCCCGGCGGCTTCGGCGAACGTGGCTCCGAAGGCAAGATCCTGGCGGCGAAGTTCGCGCGTGAGCGCAAGGTGCCGTATTTCGGCATCTGCTTCGGCATGCAGATGGCCTGTATCGAGGCGGCGCGCTCGCTGGCCGGCGTCGAGCACGCCTCTTCGAGCGAGTTCGGCCCAACCAACGAGCCGGTCGTCGGCCTGATGACCGAATGGCTGAAAGGCAACATGCTGGAGAAACGCCGCGAGACCGGCGATCTCGGCGGCACCATGCGGCTTGGCGCGTATCAGGCCGAGCTCGCCAAGGGCTCGAAGATCGCGGACATCTATGGCGACACACAGATTTCCGAGCGCCACCGCCACCGCTACGAGGTTAATATCGACTACAAGGAGCGGCTCGAGGATTGCGGCCTGGTGTTTGCCGGCATGTCGCCCGACGGCGTGCTGCCGGAAACGGTCGAGTATCCCGACCATCCCTGGTTCATCGGCGTGCAGTATCACCCCGAGCTGAAGAGCCGGCCGCTCGATCCGCACCCGCTGTTCGCCAGCTTCATCGAGGCGGCGGTCGAGCAGTCACGCCTGGTCTAAGCGTCCGCCAGGCAGGGCCTTTCATGCAGACCTATGTCGCGCTCCTCTACAGTATCATCTTGGGCGAGGGGCGCCGGGTCGTCATGTCGGACCTCAAGGCGATGGCGGATGGCCTCGGCCTCAGGAATGTCCGCACGCTGGTGGCGACCGGCAATCTGGTTTTCGAGGCTGAGAAGACTTCGATTGCCGGGCTTGAAAGACGGTTGGAGGCAGCCTTCGAAACGGCCTTTGGCCGCCACGTCGACATCATTGTCCGTGGCGCCGGAGATTGGCTGAAACTCGCGAACTGCAATCCATTTCCGGCCGAATCGGTAGAAGCTGGCGACCAGGTCGCGGTGCGCGTGATGCGCAAAGCTGTGGCCGAAGATGCCCTATCGGGACTTCAGGCCTATGCCGACGAGGACGAGAAGGTGCTCCTGGTCGGCGGTGACATATGGCTCGTGTTTTCGCGCGAAAGGCCAAGCTCGCGGCTGCTTGCCGCCGCTAACCACAAGCGCATGGGCATAGGCACGTCGCGCAACTGGAACACGGTGCGCAGATTGGCCGAGATGGTTGGCGGATAGCGTCTTCCCTTCTCCCCCTGCGGGAGAAGGTGGCCTCGCGAAGCGAGGTCGGATGAGGGGTGCTCCAGCTTGGCAATGACGGTGATCCGTCACGCACCCCTCAACCGTCTCGGCGCTGCGCGCCGATCCACCTTCTCCCACAAGGGGGAGTAGGGAAAAAGGGCCTCAGGCCTTCGCCGTCCTGGCACCGGCACTCACGGCGGCGGTGCGCAGCACGTAGTAGATGATGCCGGCGATGGCGACGCCGAAGAACCAGCCATAGACGCCCCACCAGGACGGCAGCCAGTTGGTGAAGTTGGGCAGGATCGASGAGAAGATGGCGCCGATGCCGGCGGCGATGAAGGCATTGACGTGCCAGCCGCCCTGGAASCGGAATTYGCCGTYYTCSCKRTAGAGCGCCTCGACGTCGACCTCRCSCTTCCGGATCAGATAGTAGTCGACCATCATSACSCCGAAGATCGGTCCCATCGTCGCGCCRATGAYGTTGACGAAATGCGCGGCACCGCCATCCCACGGCGCGAAGGGGTAGAGCAGCAGCGCGATCACGGCGGCGATATAACCACCCTTCTTGAAATCGATCTGCCTGGGAAAGACGTTGGAGAAGTCGAAGGCCGGCGAGACGAAGTTGGCGACGACGTTGATGCCTAGAGTGGCAACCGCGAAGGTCAGGGCGGCGAGGGCRGCCAGGAACCAGCTGTCGAACTTGGCCGAGATCTGGTCGGGGTGCAGCAACACTTCATGATAGACATCGTAGGCGGCAATGGTGGTGACGCCGGCGACCATCGAAAACAGGATGAGGTTGACCGGCAGGCCCCAGATGTTGCCTTTGCGCAGCGACGCCTGGTCAGGCGCATAGCGGGCGAAATCACAGAAGTTGAGATAGAGCGCCGAGAAATAGGTCACCCAGATCGCGGCCACGGCAAACAGCGCGGTCCACGAGCCCGGCGTGCCCGGCACGCCGGCATCCTTGGTCTTCTCCAAGAGCACGTCCATCGGGATGTCGCTGGTAAAGGCGAAGGTCCCCGATTTGACGCAGAGATAGACGGCCAGGAGCAGCATCATCACCCAGACCGCGGGCCCTGCCCAATCCTGGAAGCGGCGCACCGTCTCCATGCCGCGCTGGATGATCAGCAGTTGCAGCGCCCAGATGACGACGAAGCAGATCACTTCCAGGCCGGAATGACCGAGGAAATGCGTGTTGGCGTTGAAATCGGCGAACCATTGCGAGCGGATCAGCAGCGCGACGATGGCGCCCGATGCGGCGGCCGTCTGTGCGCCATACCAGAAGCAGGCGACGATGGCGCGCACCAGCGCTGGTATGTTGGCTCCCCAGATGCCGAAGGAAGCGCGGGCCAGCACGGGGTAGGGCACGCCTGTCTTCACGCCGGCATAGCCGACCATGTTCATCAGCACGTAGATGATCAGAGAGCCGATGCCGATGGCGATGATGAAGTTGACGAAGCCGCCGCAAAACAGGAACAGGCTGGCGGCGAGATAATAGCCCCACAGGCTGTGGACGTCCGACGTCCAGACGTTGAAGATCGAAAACGGTCCCCAGTTTCGAACCTTGGCCGGAGCCAGATCCTCGTTGTACAGATCAGGCGATGCGCCTTCTATAGTCACTGCAATATCCTCCCCTTGATTGGCCACGCGCCTCCACGCGGTGACGGTGCAGGTTAAGCCTGACGCAGGGGAACCGGCAASGGATCCATTTGCCGGCTTTGGCCTTAAAGATATTCAATGCGAACCGCGATTATCGAGGGGGCGCAACGGTGGGTCGCTGTTGGACCGACCTGTCAGGTGATTCGAATTTCGGCGATTCCGCCTAGGCTATGGCCATCACCCGCTTGTGGTCCTCGACTTCCGACAACAGCCAATCCTGAAACAGGCCGGTGCCCGGCTTGTTGCCGATGCTGCGGCGCTGGTGCAGGTAGATGCCGGCCGGATAGGTGTGGCGGGCGTCGAACGGCGCGACAAGTTTGCCTTGCTGCAGAAAATCCTGTGCCATCATCGTGTCGGCAAGTGCTATTCCGGCGCCATTGATAGCCTCGCGCATGATTAGTGTGCAGTCATCCAGCGTCGTGCTGGATTTCGGCGTCGTGTCCAAAACGCCTTCCTGCTCCAGCCAACGCTTCCATCTCATGGTCTCGCATTCATGGATCAGGTGATGATTGACCAGATCGGCGGGCGAGCGCAGCGGTACCGGCCCATCGAGCAGCGCTGGCGCGCAGACCGGCGTCAGAACCAGCGGGATCAGCAGCGTCAAGGCTGGGCCGGCCTTATAGACAAACTCGTCGACAATGGCCAAATCGAAGTTGGCGCGCTTGCCCGATGTTGAAATCTCCAGTTCCACAGCCGGATGCAGCTTGCGAAAGTTCGGCAGCCGGTCCGCCAGCCAAAGGTTCAGAACGGCCGGCACGCACAAGACCCGGACACGCTGGGTCCTGCCATGGCTCGGGCCGTCAGCGAGGCTGACATCGTCGGTGGCGCGCCAGATGGCCTCGAATGCTTCGGAGAGACTGCGCGCATAGTAAGAGCCGCGGATGGTCGGCGTTATCTGGCGAAAGCCGCGCTCGAACAGATCCTGGCCGAGATTTCTTTCCAGTGCACGGATGTGGCGGCTGATGGCAGAGGGTGTCAGGTGCAATTCCTCGGCTGCATCCTTGACGCTGCCGAGACGTGCGGCGGCCTCGAAAGCGCGCATGCCGTTGAGTGAGGGTAGGGCCATTGGCCGATCATGAATTGTCGGTTGAGTTTTTGTCAATCGACTTGGGCAAAATTGGCGTTTGATCACCCGCCCTGTTCAGGGATACCCAAAAGGTAAGAGCGACCAAGTCGCCATCTGAAAACAATTTATTTGGAGCCTCCGGCACCATTCCACCAAGGGCAGAGGCCAGCCAAACCGGTCTCCGCCATTGGCGGGAGAAGCTTTGCGCGTGATGGACACTGCGCCGAGGCTGGAGGTCACCCGCAAATGGGAGAATGCCAGTCTATGCCTCAATCGCCAGTGCCGGTCTTTGAAGCGACGGACGAGATTTCCGCGGAAACCTCTGTCGTCGTGATCTTGCAGACTGCCCAGACAGGCTTTGGCCCGCGGGCAGCGGCACTGGACGCTGAAATGAGCGGCATTCTCTCCCGTGCCTGTTCCGATCCTGCCACCTTGGTTGAATCCGGCACCTGCATCGATCTCATAGCACCCCAGGGCGTATCGGCTCGGCGCGTGATCGTCCTCGCCCTGGGCAAAGCCGAAGCCGTAAGCGCCCTGTCGCTGGCGCGCGCCGGCGGTTTGCTTGCAGCGCATCTGGAAAGCAAATGCGAATGCGCGGCGACGCTTGTCCTCGACCCCATTACCGGCGTTGATCTGCCGGGTGCGGAAATCCTGGCGCGGGTTGCGCTGGGCATGCGGCTGCGGCGCTATCGTTTCGACATGCGCAACCGGCGCCAAGGCGCGGGTGCGGACCGGACTTTGCGTATACAACTGGTCGGAGCAAGCGGTGCGGATCTGGCCCCGGCGCTGGCGCGGATCAATGCCATTGCGGACGGCGTCGAATATGCGCGCACGCTGGTCAATCTGCCGCCGAACCATCTCCATCCCGACAACTTCCACGATCATCTGGAGCCGCTGCGCGAAGCCGGCATCGATGTCGAAATGCTCGATGCCGCGCAGCTGAAAGAG
>NZ_JBFUGJ010000302.1:0-7028 GCF_056402975.1 Mesorhizobium sp. P3_A9
GCGCGACTCCTTCGTCGCCTGCAAACGCCAGGAGCTGAACACCTTCGCCCTCAATGTCAGCGACTTCGAGATCGAGACCTATCTCGAAAGTGTTTAGGCTCCGCTGATCGATCGCATTGGTGCGGACGACCTTCGAACAGCCGTGACGCAAGGGGCTTGCGGCGCAGTCGGCAACCGGGCATAAACATGATAGTTTTTATCATGTATTATGTCAGGAGACAGACAGGACTTGACCTTCGTTGCGCGCATGGAAAGCCGGATCGAGGGCTTTTCCGTCATCGGCGACCTGAAATGGCACCTGTGGGACGGCGTGGTTGCCGACCTCTGGGATGTCTCGTGCGGCGACAGGGCCGAGGGTTACTATGTCTCCCCCGATCCCCGTCTGTTTGTCGCACTCGACGTGGATGGCGACGGCGCCTTCTTCGTCGAAGGCGCCAAAGGCGAACCGTGCCGCCACGACAGGGCCCTCTCCATGGCCTACATTCCGGCCGGCGTGCCGATCCGCGGCCGGGTCGAGGGGCTGCGCCGCATCCGGCATCTCGACCTGCATTTCGACGTGGCGACGCTGATGCGCCGCTTCGGCCGCAGCCTTGACGGCGAAGCCTTGCAGATGTCGCGCTTCCAGTTTCGCGATGACCGGATCGCCATGCTGGCCGGCCTGATCGCCGCCGAATGCGACAGCGACCTGCCTCTGCACGATCTCTATGGCGAGGGCCTGCTCAACGCCCTGTTCGCCAGCCTGTTCCAGATCGACCAGCCCAGTACCGCCAGGCGCCGGTCGCCGCTGTCGCGCCGCAAGCTGCGCCTGGTCACCGACTATATAGACGCGCACTGCCTGGACCGGATCCGGCTTGCCGATCTCGCCACGCTGACCGGCCTGTCCGAAACCGCGATGAGCCATGGCTTCAAGGCGGCGACGGGCATACCGCCCCACCGCTGGCAGATGCAGGCGCGCATCGACAGGGCCAAGGCGATGATGGCGCATGACGCCGCCTCGCTTGCCGACATTGCCGAGGCGACCGGCTTCTTCGACCAGGCGCATTTGACGCGCGTGTTCAAGGCGGTGGTCGGCGTGACGCCCGGCGCCTGGATGAAGAGCACCGAAAGCCCGTGACATTTCCGCAACATGAAGCCGCGATGTCCCCCGTTTGGACAAGAATGGACAAGCCGCCCAAATCCGTCCAATGACCCGCAGATAAGTTGACGTAAACGATCAAGTATCTCAACGACGACAGGCGGGGACTTTCCTGATGAGCAGACTTTACCGGATGAAGGCGCTTCTGGCGGGCGGCGTCGCCGCTGTCGCGATGATCCCGCCGATGGCCGCCTTCGCGCAGACAGTGCCTGCGAGCACCCAGCTTGAACCTGTCGTGGTCGAGGGCGAGGCTGGCGGCAGCGCCACCGGCCCGGTCGGAGGTGTCGTAGCCAAGAAGACCACGACCGGTTCGAAGACGGCAACCGATATCAAGGATATCCCGCAATCGGTCTCGGTGGTCGGCAGGCAGGAAATCGACGCCCAGGGCGCGCAGAAGGTGGATGAGGCCTTGCGCTATACGGCCGGCGTCTTCGCCCAGCCGTTCGGCCCGGACAGCGACACCAACTGGCTGTACATCCGCGGCTTCGATGCGACGGCCACCGGCACCTACATGGATGGCTTGCAACTGTTCAGTTATGCCTTTGGCGGCTTTTACGTCGATAGCTTCGGCCTTGAACGCATCGAAGTGCTGAAGGGGCCGGCTTCCGTGCTCTATGGCGGCAGCAATCCGGGCGGTGTGGTCAACTATGTGAGCAAGCGGCCGGACTTCGAACGCAAGCGCTATGTCGAAACCGGCGTCAACGATGCCGGCAATGTCTATCTCGGCTTCGACATTGGCGACGTGGCCAACAACGGCACGGTCAGCTACCGCATCAACGGCAAGGTCGCCGGCGGCGACACTTACAGCGACTTCCAGAATGGCTGGCGCGGCTTCATCTCGCCCAGCATCAGCTGGAAGCCGGACGAAGCGACCACGCTGACCATCCTGGCCAATTACAGCCACATCGACGAGAACCACAATGGCGGCAGCTTCTTGCCTTATGACGGCACGGTGACGGACCGGATCGTCGGCGGGGTGAACTACGGCCGCATCGACCCCGATGCCAATTTCACCGAACCGAGCATCGATCTCTACAAGCGTGAACAGGGCTCGATCGGTTATGAGTTCGAACACGATTTCGACAATGACTGGACCGTGCGTTCCAACGCCCGCTTCACCGCCGCCGATATCAATGAGGTCAGTGTCTATCCGAACGGCTGGTCGCTCACCGGCGGGCCGACCGACCTGGCGCGAATAAATTTTGACCACGACACCACGGCAAAGACCTTCCTTCTCGACAACCAGATCGAAGGCAAGGTGACGACCGGTCCAATTGAGCACACGATCCTCGCCGGTCTGGATTTCAAGTACTACAACATCGATCAGGTACAGTCCTCTGGCCTCTACGATCCCAACTACGACAATCCCATTGATGCCTTCCATCCGGTATACGGATCGCCGCTGACGCCGCGCGTCAGCTACCTCAACCAGAACCTGACGCAGAAGCAGCTTGGCTTCTATGCGCAGGATCAGCTGCGTTTTGGCGATGGCTGGCTGGTGACGCTGAATGGCCGCTACGACCGTGGCTGGCTCGACGCCGATAATCGTCCGACCTTCTACTCGGCGAGCTCCAGCACGCAGAGCAGCACGGTAGGCGATTTCTCCGGCCGTGCCGGCCTCGCCTATGAGTTCGCCAACGGCGTAACCCCCTATGCCAGCATCGCAACCTTCTTCAATCCGATCATCGGCACCGACGCGACGGGCAATCTGTTCAAGCCCGAAGAGGGTACGCAATATGAAGTCGGCGTGAAGTATGTGCCGACCTTTGTCGATGGCCTGTTCACCTTGTCGCTGTTTGACCTGACGCGTCAGAACGTGCCGTCGAATGTCACCTTGTTCACGCAGATGCAGACCGGCGAAATGCGCTCGCGCGGCGTCGAACTGGAAGGCAAGGTAAACATTACCGATGATTTCCGGGTGACGGGCGCCTTCACCGCTTACGATATCGACATCACCAAGGACGCCAACTCGGCGCTCATCGGCAAGACGCCCTTTATCGTCCCGGAAGTGATGGCCTCGGCCTCCGCCGACTACACATTCCGTGGTGACTGGTATGACGGTATCTCGATTGGCGGCGGTCTGCGCTATATCGGCTCGTCATGGGCCGACAATGCAAACACGGCGAAGGTGCCGGCCGTGACACTGGCCGACCTGAAACTCGGCTACGAGAAGGAGAACTGGGGCGTCGACCTCAACGTCACCAATCTGTTCAACAAGACCTATGTCGCCAGCTGCCAGACGACGCTGACCTGCTCCTACGGCGAAGGCCGTTCGTTCAAGCTGAAGGTGCACACGACTTGGTAGCGCTTACGAAGAGCGCTCGGCCTTCAGCACGGAGACCGCCGCCTCGCTGTTGTGGACATAGTCGTTGGCGTCCGGCTGCCTCTGCACCAGAAGGATGAACAACAGATCGGTCAGCGTCAGCTGTGCGTCGCGCGCGGTGATGGAGGAGGAGCGCGCGCGCTCCTCGTCGGCGATGGTGTAGAGGCGGATGTCGGCGACACGGCTCAGCGGATTGTCGTGCAGGCCGGTGACGGCGATCACCGTCGTGCCGCGCTTGCGGGCAAGCTCGGCGATGCGCAAGGTTTCGATGCTGGCGCCGGAATAGGACAGCGCGAACAGCACGTCGCCCGGCCCCAGCGTCGCGGCATTGGCCATCTGGATGTGGCTGTCGCTGTCGTGCAGCACGTTGCGGCCGAGCTTCGTCAGCTTGTAGGAGAAATCACGCGCCACCAGCGAGGAGGCGCCGACGCCGACCAGATGGATGCGGCGCGCGCCATCCAGCAGTTCCAGCGTCCGGGAGATGATGCGCTCGCTGTTGGTGGCGACGGTCTGCTGCATCGACAGCAGCTTGCTGCCGATCAGCTTCTTCAGGATGACCGGGTAGGTGTCGCCGACCTCGATCGAACCATGGATGACGCCGGCCGGCACCTGCCAGTCCTGCGCCTTGGCCTCGCTGACGGCGAGCTTGAGCTCCTGATAGCTGGCATAACCGAGTTTTTGGCTGAACTTGACGACACTCGACTGGCTGCGGCCGATCTCGGCCGCAAGCGCTGCCGTCGACAGCCGCAGCATCCGGTCGGGATTGTCGACGATGTACTGGCCGATCTCACGATCGCCGGCCGCCATGCCGTCGAGCTTCGCATTGATCGTCTTCAGGACGGACATGAACCCTCTACAGCGCTTCGGTGCTCGTCAGAGGAATAAATTATTCCAATTTCGATTGACAGCCAAGAACGCAGAATTAATTCTCGATTGGACCGGCGAAAGCCCAGGATTCGAGGCAGGTCTTCCGAGCGAAACCGCGCCACCACCCGTTTCGCCATACAAGGGTTCAACCATGGACAGATTGCGGATCGTCGGCGGACGAAGACTGGAAGGCGCGGTCACCATTTCCGGCGCCAAGAACGCTGCGCTGCCGCAGATCGCCGCCGCCCTGCTCAGCCCCTACCAGCTCGAACTGACCAACCTGCCCGCCGTCACCGACGTCGAAAACATGCTTGGCGTGGTGCGTCTTCACGGCGCCGAGGTGACGCGGTCGGCGCATGCCGCGACGATCGATACCAGCGCCGCTGTTTCCAAGGAGACGTCCTACGACACGGTGCGCAAGATGCGCGCGACAGTGCTGGTGCTGGCGCCGCTGCTCGCCCGGTTCGGCCATGCCCGGGTTTCACTGCCGGGCGGCTGCGCGATCGGTGCGCGGCCGGTCGACATGCATGTCGCGGCACTCGCGGCACTGGGTGCAAGGATTGCGATCGAGAACGGCTCGATCGTCGCCTCAGCGCCCAATGGACTCACCGGCACGCGCATCGTCTTGAGCTCACCATCGGTCGGAGCAACGGAAACCGCGATGATGGCGGCGACCACGGCCAAGGGCGAAACCGAAATCCTCAACGCGGCGCGCGAGCCGGAAGTGGCCGATCTCGCCGCTTGCCTCAGCGCCATGGGCGCGCGCATCGAGGGCGCCGGCACGCATCGCATCCTGATCGCCGGCGACACCGGCTGGCATGCGGCACGGCACGACATCATCCCGGATCGCATCGAGGCCGGCACCTATGCCATTGCCGCGGCGATCACCGGCGGCCAGCTCGAACTGACCCACGCCCGACTCGAGCACATGGCATCGGTGGTGCAATTGCTTGAGGCCACCGGCGTCAGCGTCTGGCCCGGCGATCGCGGGCTGATCGTGTCGCGCGAGCGGCCGCTCAAGGCAGTGGACCTGACGACCGAACCCTATCCGGGTTTTCCGACCGACCTGCAGGCGCAGTTCATGGCGCTGATGTGTTGCGCCGAGGGCGCATCGCTGCTGCGCGAAACCATCTTCGAAAACCGCTTCATGCATGTGCCGGAGTTGATGCGGCTCGGCGCCAACATCAAGTTGCAAGGCACCACGGCGCTGGTGCGGGGTGGTGAAAAACTGCATGGCGCACAGGTGATGGCGACCGATTTGCGCGCCTCGGTGTCGCTGGTGCTGGCGGCGCTGGTCAGCCAGGGCGAGACCATCATCAACCGCGTCTATCACCTCGATCGCGGCTATGAGCAGTTGGACCGCAAGCTGCGCCTTTGCGGCGCCGACATCGAGCGGCTGAGCGCATGAGCGGCGTGGACTATTTTCTCGGCGTCGACGGTGGCGGCACCGGCTGCCGGGCCCGCATCGAGGATGCGGCGGGAACCGTACTGGGGCAAGGCCTGTCCGGCCCGGCAACGACGCGGCTCGGCATCGACGCGGCCTGGGCTTCCATTGCCAAAGCCTTTGGCGCGGCGCTCGAGGAGACGGGGTTCGGGCCAGCCGAGATCGCTGGGATTCGCGCCGGCATCGGCCTTGCCGGCATCGGCCGCAAGGGCGCGCTGGAGGCGTTGCGGACGATCGCGCATCCCTTTGCCAGCATCGACTTCGTCAGCGACGGCGTCGGCGCCTGCCTCGGCGCTCATTCCGGTCAGGACGGCGCCATCGTCATTGCCGGCACCGGTTCGATCGGCCTCGGCTTCGTCGAGGGCCGCGATCTGCGCGTCGGCGGCTACGGCTTTCCGATCTCCGACGAAGGCAGCGGCGCCGATCTTGGCCTGAAGGCGGTACAGCTGGCGCTGCGCGGCCATGACGGCCGGCACGAGCGGACGGCGCTGCTGGCGGAAGTGATGCAGCGCTTCGAAGGCGACCCGATGGAAGCGGTTGCCTGGATGGACCGCGCCAGCGCCACCGACTACGCGGCGCTGGCGCCAATGGTGATGCGCCATGCCGACCAGGGCGATCCGGCCGGACGGCGCATCGTGCAGAGTGCCGCCGAGCAGATCGACACGCTGGTGCGGGTGCTGTTCGAAAAAGGCGCGCCGCGCGTCACCTTGCTGGGCGGCCTCGCCAGCCCGCTTGAACCCTGGCTTTCGCCCGATGTGCGGCGCCGTCTGAAGCCCGCCGACGGCGACGCCGTGTCCGGCGCGATCATCCTTGCCAAAAGGTCGCTCTGCGCACGGCAGCCTTCGCGAGAGAAGGAATAAAATATTCCAAATTCTTGTTGACGATGTGAATATCCAATTCTAAAAAGTTAACAAAAGAAAACCCGCGATAACGGACCCAAGGTCCGTTTGCACTGGTGCCCGTTGAGCTATGCCGGGCAGCATGATTTTGAAAGCACTGGAATGACCGAACAAGGATTGATGTCCGAGCTGGGTCGGCTGGTTTCCGAAGGCCGCAACCCGAGGACTGTCGACATCGACCTGCTGCCGACCATCGATGTGCTGCGCAAGATCAATGACGAGGACAGGCTTGTTCCGGCGGCTGTCGAAAAGGTGCTGCCGGACATTGCTACCGCCGTCGACCGCATCGTGCTTGCCTTCCAGAAAGGCGCGCGGCTGATCTATATGGGCGCTGGCACCAGTGGGCGGCTTGGGGTTCTC
>NZ_JBFUGJ010000303.1:0-7027 GCF_056402975.1 Mesorhizobium sp. P3_A9
CCCCACCAGCACGTCGATGAGCGCAAACCCCGCTGCGGATGCCGAGGGTTCCGGACGCGACTTGCCGTCCAACGAAGCAGCGCCTGCAAGACGACGGCAAACGGCGCGGGCCTTCGTCAAAGCCCAGGAGAACAGCCAGCTCATGGCGCAGCCGGGCCTTGCGCCGGCACAAAGGTCAAAAACGGTCCGCCTGGGGACGCCCCGCCCGGCTTCTCGATGAGAACGGCGGTCACCCTCGCCTTCGCCACGTCTATCGTGCGGGTCTTCAGGGTCCAGCCGGGCTGCGCCACGGTTTGCGCCCGGGCCTCGTAGTCGGCCAGCATCACGCGGACGGTTCTGGCCGTTTCGACCTGGCGTTTGGCCGCGGCAATGCTGCGGCTGGCCAGCACGATCGACTGGCTGGCGACGCCAAGCACGAGCGCCAGGATCGTCATGGCGACGATCATCTCCAGGATCGAGAATCCGTCTTCGGAAGAAATCTGGGACGATGGGTCGGTCACAGATGACCCGGTCATGGCAGTGTCCGCCATGTCGAAAGCCCGGTCAGCCAGTTGACCGCGATGCGCGCGGTCCGGCCTTTTTGCTCGAGGGCGATATCCATGCCGGAAGCGCTGCCGTCGGGAAGGAAGGTCAGGACCGTCTGCCGGTCGGCGACAACAGTTTCCCGACCAGTGGTCACGGTCATTTTGACATCGTCCGGCAGGGCGACATTGTCTCGTTCGCCGAAGCGGATGAGACGGGCGCCGAGATCGACAACGACCTGCCTCGGCCGGGCGGTGGCGATGGCCGATGTGCGCGACAGGCGCAGCCGCATGGTGATCTCGCCGGCCACCGTCTCCAGGCTCCTGGTGCGATAGTGGCTTACCAGCCCTGGCGCAGCGATTGCGGCGACAAGCGCCATGATCGCCAACACCACCAGCATTTCGACCAGGGTGAATCCGGCCGTTGCACCCGCCTGTGTGTCTTTAGGCGCGGCCGTCATTGCAGCGCCAGATCGTTGATGCTGAGGATCGTCGTCATCACCGAAATGACCAGGCTGCCGACGAGAAAGCCGAGCGAGATCGTCAGCGCCGGCGTCAACAGCTTCAGCACGGTGTCGATCCGCCGCGTCAGCGTCAGCTGGAGCATCTTGGCGGCGCGATCCAGCACCACCGGAAGCGCATTGGCCTCTTCGCCAAGCGAGACCAGCGACATTGTCGCGTGGCCGAAAATCCCCGCCTTGACGATCGCGCTGTGCAGGCGCGCGCCATTGGCGACGTTTTCTTCGATCGTGGCAAAGCTTGCGGCCAATGAACTCTGCCGGGAAACGTTGGCGGCGAGGCCAAGCGCCTCGGTCATCGCCACGCCATTGCCGAGCAGCAGCGCAAGCGTTTCGAGATAACGCGCGACCACGGCATCCCTGACCAGCGCGCCGATCAGCGGGATCTTCAACAGCCAGTGCGAAAGCTGTCGTCTGGCGCCAGCAGACCGCGACACCAGAAGGTAACAAAGCAAGCCGAGGACCGCCGCCAGCGGGAAAACGAAGGGGTAGTCGCGAAACACCGTGCCGAAGGCCGACAGCACTGTCATGGTGAACGGCTTGGGGGCGGATGACCCTTCGAAGATCGGCTCCAGCGCAGGCACCAGGACCGTCGCCAGAATGACCAGCGCCCCGCTCATCACCAGCAGCAGGAAAGCCGGATAGGCCAGCGCCTCGCCGATTGCCGCGCGGCGCTCGGCCGTCGCCTCGAACGTGTCCGCCAGCCGCTGGCAGATATAGGCCATCTTGCCGCTGCGCTCGCCGCTGGCAAGCAGGGCGGCAATATCGGGGGTGATGCCCGGCAGGCTGGCAAAGGCCTCGGCGATCGGCCGGCCGCCGGTCGTCAGATCGAGCACCGATTGCAGTTGCTGGCGCCGCTGCCGGTTGGCTTCGCCGGAGATGACCGCGCCCAGGGCGCGGTCGACCGTGAAGCCGGCATTCAGAAGCACCGAGAGTTCGGAGAACAAGCGGCTGAGGTCGACCTTTCTGGTAAGAGTCAGCGCGCTGCGTCCCGGCAGGCGAAGCTGCGGCCTTTCGCTGTTCACGGGCGCAAGATGGTAGGATCGGCGCCCCTGCTGCGCCAGTTTGCGGGCGGCGTCCTGTTTGGTCGACGCATCGAGAACGCCGGCCTCCGTCGAGCCGTCGGCCAGGTAGGCGCGATAGGCAAAGGCCGGCATCAGCCACCTCCCGCGAGGTCGATAACACGCCGGACTTCGTCCATCGTGGTGACCTGCGATCGGGCAAGGGCGGTTGCGTGGACCGACATCGGCACGAGGTCGTCCTCGGCGGCGATGCGGCCGATCTCCATTTCGCCGGCGCCCTGGTCGATAAGCTCGGCGATGCGCGGCGACACTTGCAGCATTTCATAGGTCACCGTGCGGCCGCTGTAGCCGGAGCCGTTGCAGGTGCGGCAGGCCGGGCCGGCCTGCACCGCACCGTGGCAGGTCGGGCAGACGCGGCGCAACAGCCGCTGCGCGATGACGCCGCGGATGGTCGCGCCGAGCAGATAGCCATCGATGCCCATGTCGCGAAGGCGCGTCAGCGCGCCGGCGGCACTGTTGGTGTGCAGCGTCGAGAACACGAGATGGCCGGTGAGCGCCGCCTGGACCGCGACCTGCGCCGTCTCGCGATCGCGGATTTCGCCGAGCAGGATGATGTCGGGATCCTGGCGCAGGATCGAGCGCAAGGCGGCGGCGAAGTCGAGGTCAATCGCCGGATTGACCTGCAACTGGGTGATGCCCGCCATGCGGTACTCGACCGGATCCTCGACCGTGAAAATCTTGACATCCGGCCGCGAACGCTCGGCCAGGATGGAATAGAGCGTCGTCGTCTTGCCGCTGCCGGTCGGCCCGGTGATCAGCACGATGCCGTTGGCGGCTTGCGACATGTTGCGGATCTTCGCTTGCGCGGCGCCGTCGAAGCCGAGTTTCTCCAGCTTCAGTTCAACGCCGGAGCGGTCGAGAATGCGAAGCACGATGGCCTCGCCGTGGATGGAGGGAATGACCGAGACGCGCAGGTCGACATCCCTGCCGCGCACGGCAATGCGCATGCGACCGTCCTGCGGCAGGCGCCGTTCGGCAATGTTGAGCCGCGACAGGATCTTGATGCGGGTGGAGATACCGGACAGCATCGCGATCGAGGCGGTATCGACGGTGGACAGCATGCCGTCATGCCTGAAGCGGATGCGGACGTGATCCTCGAGCGGCTCGATGTGAATGTCGGTGGCCCTTGCGTCGACCGCCTTGTGGATGGTCTCGGCGACGAAGCGCACGATCGGCGCCTCACGGGCGAAATCCTTCAACCGATCGAGGTCGTCAGGGCCGAAATCCAGGGTTTCACCGCTGCCGCCGCCGTTCGAAACGGCAGCCATGGCCGATTGCTCGATGCGATCGATGTGTTCGGCGATCATGCGTCTTGGCAAGATGCGCAGCGCCAGTGTCCGCTCATAGTGGAAGGCCAGTGCGTCGATGGTGGCCGAGGAGAAAGGATCGGCGACGGCGACGACCAGCCGCTCGGCGTCCATCTGCAGCGGCAGGATGGCGTTTTCCCGGAGATAGGCCAGCGGCACGCTTGCCAGCATTTCGGGGCTGATCTGTTCGGGAATCTCGACCGGCATCGGCGCCTCGAGATAACGGCTGAGGCTGTTGGCGAGCTCCTGTTCGCCGATCAGCCCGAGTTCGGTCATCACCGTATCAAACGGATGCCCCGATGTTCGCGATGCCCCGAGCGCGCGTTGGGCGGCATGCGCGCTCAGTACTTTCTCGCCCTCGAGAAAGGTGAGAAACGCCTCTATCCCCTTTGTCTGGGCGGAAGCGTTCATGAGCTCCATCCCCGCAGGATCTGCGCCGCCTCGGTGCCGAAAAGCACTTCGCAGTCGGCGGTATCGGCGACTGGCGGCAGGGCGTCGGCTTCGGTGACCGGGCTTCGGGCGACGCGGGAGAATGCCGCGCCTGTCGCAGATTTCTCGATGATGAACCCGGCCTCGCCCGTGATCCCGGAACCGTCGCGTCTCACCACCACGTCGACCGTGTAGGCCGATGCGTCGGCCGACGCCTCTACGACCGAAGCGCTGGAGCCGCCGGCAAGGGCCGCGCGAAGACGGCTTGGCGCGCGGTCGGCGCTGATCGTGCCACGCTTCGAGTTGACCGTGAAAACACCATTCAGGGTCTGCAGCGGTATCGACGTCAGGGCCGAAAACTCCTGCAGTTCGGACACCGATTCGAACGGCGCCTGCTTGTCTTCCGGCGGTCCGACGGCGCTTCTGGACTGCGGCAAGCCGGCGAACAGCTTGGCGCTGTCGCGAAACCGGATCGCGGCCTTGGCCAGTTCATCCGATGCCTGCTGCTGAAAGCCGAGCGCTGCAAAGCCAAGCCCCAGCAAACGGTCATCGGCAGCGTTGAGATCGATCAGCCCGCCATGATCCTGGACGCGCACATTGAAACTGAATGCCCCCGACCGGCAGGCTGTCGGTGTGGAATCCAGCGGAAACTTTTTTGCGCCCTCGCCTCCGCTCAATTGGCTGGCAACCACATTGCCGAGGCCTTCGGCAAGCAGCGACAGACGCTCCTGCTCGACCTCGTTGTTGGCGATCATCAGCCGCGTTTTGGCCGTGACGGCAAACGGAACGACGATCGCCGAAACGACGAGCATGAACACCAGCACGGCGACCAGCGAAAAGCCGGCGCTGGCGCCTTCGTCCGCTGCGCTCGCATTCGCGCTGTCATGGCGTGCGCGGTCGCTCATAATTGCGGGACATTTGGGGGTGGCTGGACATTCTTCCAGGGCGGATAAAGCGGCACACGCGCTACCTTGCCATCCCGTTCCAGCACGGCTTGATCCTTGTCGATCGCCGACACCGTCCAGCCGTCGACGGTCTCGCCACTGCCATACCAGAGCGCGGTCTCGCTGCCGGCGACGCGCAGCAGCGCCTTGGCCGCTCCGCCGTGAATGCTGATGCCCAGAAGCGACGGCGCAACGACCGGCACCTCGGGCGGAGGTGGCGGCGGCGCTTGTTCGACGGGTGCGACAGCAACCTCGACCGGCGGCGGCGGCGCGACCGGCGGCGGCACGAATTTCCGGCGTGTCGGCGTAAACAGCGGACGCTGGAACGTCTCGCTGAAATCGCCGGCTTCGGGAAATTGCAGTGACCCCGATGCGGAAGCCGGGCCACCATCATGCCCCTTGCCGGAGGCGACGGGCGTGATGTCGACAGGCGTATCGTAGAGCGCGACATTGACCAAAGCGAGGGCCGCGACCACGGCCGCAATCGCCAGGCCAGCGAATTTCCCGGTCATGGCTTGACCCCGGCGGGCGCCATCTGCGTTTGCAGCGGCCCGYAAAACAGGAGCTCGGCAAAGATCTCCGGATCCCCGGTCCGTCCCGCCGCGGGTCCGACATCGGTGGTGCGCAAGGTGGCCTCGCGAATGAACAGCACCGGCAGCGACGTTTCGATGGCGAGGATGGCGTTGTGGATGCCCTCCAGCGGCCCTGAAAGATTGGCCCGCAGCCCGATGAAATCGACGCCGGCTTCGCTCAGCACCGGGGCATTGCCGGCCGACAGCACGCTGACCCYATTGGCGGCGGCAATCGCGTTGAGCCGGGTCTGCAGCCCGCCGCGGATGATAGCTTCGCTCCCGCCGGTGAGAAATTCGGGATTGGCCGCCGCTTCCGGACTGGCGGCGCTGTCGAGGCGCTTTGCCAAGGCGGCCACGCTCTGCAGCTGGCCGAGAAGCTCACGCTTTTCCTCGATCCCGGCCTGTGCGGAGGCGACGCTGTCGAATGCCGCGAACACCACCCAGGCGAGGACACAGGCTGCGACCACGGCCAGTGCCAGCGCGATCAGGCGGCGGATCGTCGGCCTTGTGTTGAGGATGGCGGAGAGCATCGTCAGAGCGCTCCGATCTTGGCCGAAATGGTGAAGTGCTCGCCGTCCTGACCGGGGACCTTGACCACCGGTGACGCGAATTCAGGCGCCGAAAACAGCGGCGAGGCGTCGATCGGCTGGATCAGTTCGGCAGCCGAGGTGGAGAAGCCTGAAATGGTCAGGTCGTCGCCCTTGGCCGAGAGATCGGTCAGCCAGGCGGTGTCGGGCAGCAGATGCGTCAGCTCAGCCCATACGCGCACCAGCGATGCCGTCGTCTTCTTTTCCTGACGGATCTTTTCGATACGCTCGATGCCGGCCTGGCGCTTCTGCAGCGAGGTGCGCGCCGCCTTGGCCAGCACCTGCGCATCGGCGATCTGCGTGTCCAGTTCGGCCTCCGCCTGCCAGGCGCGCCAATGCGCATGCGCGAAGGTCACCAGCACTGCCCCGGCCAGGATCGACAGGGCGGTAACCCACGCGGTCCTGGCGCGCCGGTCACGCCGGCTCAGTGGCCAGATGGCGGCGAGGCTGAGCGGATCGGCACGCAGCGTGCCGGCCGGCTGCGACAGCGACAGGCTGCGGACCGAGCCACCGGCACGGCGAACCGCGTCCAGCACGGCGGCAAGCGTCTTCGCCTTGACGACATGGTAGGAACTGTCTTCTTCCGCCGTCGCGGCGAAGACGACATGCACCTGCGCCGGGTCGATCGGCGTCGCGGCCAGAAGGTCGAGTTCGGCCATGTCGCGCGCCTGTCGAACAGGCAGGCGCCGCGGCGCCAGTTGCCGGGTCAGGAACAGGCCGGGCTGGATCGCAATATCGAAGCTCGGCCGCCTGCGCCGAGCTCCGCCCTGGAGCAGCGCCAGGATCTCGTCCGAGGAGGCCGTGAGCGCCGAGGGGATCGACTGGAATTCCGGCGCATTGGCCTCGCGCACGCGAATGCCGTCATCCGCCAGGCTGACGATCCAGTCGGCGGTGGAAGATTGCTTCCGCCTGGGTGTAAGCCACGCCCAGACCCCTCGCAGCTCGCCGAGCCACCAGTCGAAAAAATCCAGAAATTGCGCGTTGAGTGTCGCCACAATCAACCACCCGCCACCCCGGCTGATTCTCAACCGGGGTTTTCAGGGTGAGACTACTACAGATGGTGGTGC
>NZ_JBFUGJ010000304.1:0-7024 GCF_056402975.1 Mesorhizobium sp. P3_A9
AGGATCACACCATAATACAGAAGGATTTCGAAGAGGCCGCGCATCACCTCCGTCTTGGGGTCACGCTGCAATTTCCGCTGGTCGAGGAATTCGGCCTTYTCCGCAAGTTGCTGCTCATAAGCTGCTGCTTCATTGGACATTGGTTTCAACCCTGAGGCGATGGCCTGCGGTTCGCCCCCGCAAGCAAGCCTCCCTTGACCCGTGATCGGGGAGTTGGAAAACCAAGCCTAGGCCGGTCCCTACGGCCTTTAGTTCGCGAGAACCTGGACATACGCCGCAGGCTCCCCGACCAAAAGTCGAGGTCGGCATCATTCCGGTCGATGCCGTACCGCTAGGCTCAAGGTTTCCACGCCTCGGAACGCCGCGTCTGCGTTCGGTCGCGATATAACCATCGAAAGCAGCTTGAGAACACTGCTGCAAAAAAACTTCTTGGGGGTCGCTATCGGAGGATATGGAAAGCGCCTATGTACGCAGCTGAGGCTTACGCTCAGGAGAGCGGGTCTCCTTTGGAATACGGACTCGGATTTTTCTTACAGCCCTACTTCGATCGTGATCCGTCAGGATGCACGGCCTGAGGGCGGCTGACTTATCCCGACCAACCGTAACCCAAAGGAGTGACTATGCCAGCCCTCAACAATCAACCGTATAAATCTCGCGAAGAGATCACCGTGTTCTGCGTTGTAGCTCTCGCAGTGCGAACAAAGGGATATGGCGGGGTCTCAGCCTCAGCATGTATCCTTTTTGGGACCCAAATCACCAAGACTATCAAATGTAGCCGGGCGGCAGATAGACATCAGTGGCACGCCACCATCAAGGCCGTTCTGCTTGCGCTGGAAACAGCAAAACCTGGTGTTCGTTTGATTGTTCACGTTTGCCTCAACTCAATCGCGGATGCATTTCGCCGCGAATTCACCGGGCCAAACGGTCGCCCAATGGTGGATCACGATACCGGACGAGAGGTCATCGAATACGCCAAAGCGCACGATATCGAATTCACCGTTGTCTATGCCCCCAAGGGGCCTGAAGCGAAGAGCCTTCAGAAGGAAGCCAAAGCAGCAGCAAGGGCGCGGCTCGCCGAGTTAGAGAGCGAGGGAAGCCGATGACAAAATCCATGTCTCGCGTAAACCCCATACTCGTGTTGGGTTCTGTCGAAAGCCGGAACTGCTGCATCCCAGGATGTTCACGTCCTTCGTCAGCCACCGCAAGGAACGGGGTTGGTCAGTTTCATTGCCGATATCACATTGTTCGCAGGGCGCGTTTCGGGTCGTTCTGGGCTCCAACCATCCGTGCGGCCGACCTGAAGCCGTATCTCAAAGCGGCTTCATTTTGGCTTGCAAGGGAGCAGCAGAGCAGCGCGGTGTCTGCAGCCATCCAAGAGTTGAACTGGACTCTAGCCTTCGCGGGTCGAGTAGCGCCAGCGACGGACTTGCTGGGGAAGCCGGCGATTTATAGGGCTAACATCGCATTCGCCAGGCTGCGCGAGGCCGGCGTTACGCCCAGCCGAATGTTGGCCATCTATCTAGGCGTAAGTGCGCTAGTTGACGATGACCTAGGTTCGCACCGCATACGTGAGTTCAAGATTGTACAGGCTGCGAAGGGGGTTCACAGGCTTTCATCGGGCTCCCACAAGACATGGGAAATGTACAATCCTCTTGGACCGACCGTCCATACGGAGCTTCATGTCTACCCGAGATCCTCCGGCATCGTCTTGCGCAAAATCGGAGAGAAGTTGGAGAAAGCTGGGGAGCCGCTGGTTCTAAAAGCATTGCCGGAAATCCTCGCCATTAAGATAGACCGCTTCGGCGTTCACCCCTCCCATCTCCCTGGTTGGCGGCCATCTTGGGATAGGCGTGGCCGGTAGAATGGTGCGCAAATCCGAACAAAACAGTGATGTGGTAAGCCATCAACGTGCCAACATGTTGAACCCCGAACGCCAGTCTAGCGTGCGCTTATCTCGCCCCATATGCTTAGCGGTTCCCTGATGCTTCCTCTCAGCAGCCGAGCAAACGCAAGACTTAAGGCCAAGGGTGATGGGGATGATTTAATAGCTACCCTCACCACCCCAGACATGTTGTTCAACCCTTGGGCAACCTCAAGCGGCCCAAAGCTTTGCGCCATCGCCACGGAGGTGACGCAATGCGTTCTTGATGCCACCTCAAAGGAGGCTGGAAGCCGAGTAAGGAAACCTAAGGCCGAGGTGGTGGAGAGGACTGCAATGATTGTCTCCTCCATCATCGCGAACCTTATGCTCCTCCATGCCAACCATGTGTGGGGGCAGTATCTCGCCATGCCAATGAAGCACACCGTAGTGACCCGCTATGATCGCCGTGGCTTCGGTATCCTGCCCAAGGTGGTGGAGGGGATGGAGCGGGCTGGGCTCATCATGCAGCATCCTCCTGTGACCCATGTGCGAAGGACTGGCATAGAGGCTACTGGGTGGCTTAGGACCGCCCTGGTGGCCCCTGAGGTCCGTGTTGCGGACATAGGGCGTGCCGAGGGCGAGGAGGTCATAAGGGTCTCAGCTAGGACAGGGAGGGACCCTTACGGCAACAGGCTACCTCCCGTCTTGGTGGACTATGAGGACACTGAGGAGACCTTACGGCTGAGGGGTGAGATGGATGAGATCAATGCCTTCCTCGCCACCCAACGCATTGAGGTCCATGGGAAGACTCAAGCTGCCTACAGGCTAACTCGTCGCTTCCTCTTGCGGTCGCCATCAGACATCAGGGCGTTTGACCTCCATGGGCGGCTTTACGGTGCCTTCTGGATATCGATGCCGAAGGCTCAACGAGGTGGTCTAACGGTCAATGGGGAGCCCATCGCGGACCTCGACTATGCCAGCATGTTCCCGAGGCTAGCGTATGCCCGCGTGGACACCGAGCCGCCAACAGGGGACCTCTACGCCATCCCCGGCCTTCAGGATCATCGAGCAGGGGTCAAGGCGGGGCTTTCCGCACTTCTGTCGACTGAGACAGAGATGACCCGATTGCCTCCCAAGGTGAAGGCAGCCTTGCCGGCTGGGTGGACGGCTTCAAGGTTCCGCAATGCAGTCGCTGAGAAGCACCCCGCCTTAGTGCCACTCTTCGGCCAGGACATCGCGCCGGACCTGATGTTCACCGAAAGCACCATCTTGGTTGCCGTCTTGCTGCGGCTGGCGAGGATGGGGATAGCGGCCCTACCGATGCACGATGGGATCATGGTGCCACGCTCAAAGGTTAATGAGGGGATGACGGTGATGGCTGGCGGAGCCCGAGGGATTGTGGGCATTACGCTCCCAGTCGCCGACAAAACCCCAGCTTGATTGCTTCTCAATTTCGCAAACAAAGATTCGACAGCTCTACCTGCTTGGCGCTACGCTTAGTTTTGGGGTTGTTCTTGGGCCATGTCTCGCATCTCTTTAGTTCGAGTCCTGTTGTGTCTTGCATCGGTGCTGGTGGAAACTCCGACGGCTCATGCTGGCCTGAAATTTGAGGCCGGGCAGACTGACGCCGGAATCCGCTATATTTTTGTATCCGGGGATTTCGCTTTTCAGGACGACCTCACGGTCTTCGAGGCGCTTGCACGATCCAATGCGTCGGTCGCGATAACTTTCCAATCACCTGGGGGCAATATCCAGAAGGCAATGGAGCTTGGCCGCCTCATCCGCAGACTCGGCCTCAGTACGGTTCAGTTCAGGGCTGTCGAGTGCGCTTCGGCCTGCTCTCTGGCCTTCCTTGGTGGCGTGATACGATACGCCGAGCCGGGTTCAATCGGCGTCCACAAGTCTTCATTCAGTGGCGACTTTGCTGGTAACACAGAGGACGCGGTTTCGGGTATCCAGCAAGTCACTGCTGACATCATCACTTATATGATCGAGATGGGGGTGGACCCCGCACTACTTCAGCTTTCGCTTCAGTATGACAGTGACGACATACGCTATCTTTCCAGGAGCGAGATGGCGAAATTCAAGGTCACTACCTCGGACGCACGCCAACCGCCTGCCGTCAGCGAAGCACCAGCCTCATCGCCATCTCCATCGCCGCCACAGCCACCCGTGGCCGCTTTGCCGCCAGTCCCTGCAGATTCGTCACTAGCGATCCCACAGGCGCATACCGGTCGCATTAGGCACCCCAAGGGGGCCGCCCCGCTAAAGGCTCTTGCGGATGGAAAGTCCGCTACCCTCATTAATCTCCGTAACGGGAGCCCGGTTGCCATCCTTGGCAATGTGGCTCGCTGGTATCGGGTGCAAGCCAACGGTCAGGTTGGCTATTTGCACGACACCTGGGTCTTTGTTGATCAGTATGAGAGCGGACCATTCGAGCAGCGTCACATACAGGTCAAAAGCTTCGATAACCTCGCGGATGCCTCCGCCTATGTTCGCTCTGCCCCCATTCCGCTCTCGGCCTATCTCGCAACCAACGGATGGTTCGCGGTCACCCTCGAAGACACTTTCGAGCAGGTGATGGCCAAGAACCTCGTGGCGGAGCTAAAAGCGCGAGGCGCTATTCCTGACGACGCGTATATGACTCTTGGCAACACCTATGTCCGCAAAGTCTGCTGCCGTTGAGAGAGCCGCTGGGGCTCCCTCGAAGCGTCGAGTTCATTGGGTGCCTTGCGTAGGCCTTGTTCCATCATAGTTGGCTCCGGATTGTTATGTTGTGCCCCAACCGATCAGCCGGCATCGGGCGACAGGGCAGGCAGGGCAAACGGCGGCCCCCAGATGTTTCTTGGAAGCAACATGCGGCGGACCCTCAACGCGCCCCGCCAGATCACGAGGTCTTCCCCATCATGGGCATGGAGCCTGAGGGGATTGCCGGCATGGGCCACCGCCGACCATGCACTGAGCAGCTCCAAGTTCTCATCAGATAGAAAGGCTTGCAACGCCAGGAAATCGGCGTGGGCTTCCTGGAAAACCGCTGCCGCCTCTTTGATGTGCCGGGCCACCAAACTCAATTCTACGCTGGGCTGCGACGACACCCACCAGAAGGCGTCCTCATAGGAGACCCACCCCAAGTGGCCGAACGTCATGGATGCCGCCGTGATGCGACCCTCGCACGACGCCCCCCGCTTGCTGCCTCGAAGGACTCGTCCCCCTTGGACCGGCCTTGAGCCGAAGGGCGTCTTGATGCCTACCATCTTGCTGCCCAGGCTTTCCACTTGGTCTTCGACTGACAGGAATGCACCATCAGCGGCAGCGCGATAAATGGCCTTGCAGACCAACGGGGACAAGCCTGCCTTCAGGTTCTTCACAACCTGGTCATAGCTCCTCGCCCAGGGCTTCAGGTCTCCGGAGAGCGCCAGCATTTCGCGAGGGCGCTCCCAGTTGTCTAGTAGGAATATCTCGTCGGCCCGTCGCTGCTCACGCTGCTTCGCGTCCGCGATGCCTCTTCCGAATGAACCATCCTCGAAATACTTGTGACCGCAGCAATGGCCGACCGCGTGGAGGGTCCCGCCGACCGACGACCAAATTAGGTGGCCCTTCGCATACCGGGGGGAGTTCGGGCTACAGATGGGGCAAGGTGCGAGGCCTTTGCTCCTGACGAACTCGCGTGGGATCACGAAGTTTGCCAGCAAGACCTCAGCGCCTTCCGGAGCAGGGGGCTCATGGGTGTGATGCCGCCAAGTATGCGGCTCACCGAAAGCCCGAATGTGCTCCTTGAAGTCTTGTACCAAATGGTCGGGACGGTACTCGAACGCTTTCTTTGCTTGGACGGACATTGCGTGTCACCTCGCATGTGGTTGCCCTAAACGTCGCGTCCTCCCGACTCGCTTAAGTGAACCCTAATGAAAGCCGCCGATTTCCGCAACGTAATGACAGGCCGTATCGCCGCTAAAGTGAAGGACATGACAGGAACACTTGCGAACCTTTGGCCAACTGTCCGGATCAAAAGGGGAAACCTCGCCGCTATTCTGGGATCAACGGGGCCAAGATGGTCGCGCCAGCCGGAGCGCTCGATCCCATTTGCCTTTGATAGGGCTGACCAGTATTAAATGTGGCCCGTTAAGCGGGGCCGGGAACCGAGTCGGCTTTTAGATTTCATGCTCAGCTAGGATAGGTATGGCATATCTTGAGTACGCACCCACCTCGACGCTATTTTACTATACCGATATAGGCGGCTTCGAAGGAATAGTGCGGTCTAAGCAGCTCTGGCTGTCGGACATAACGGCCTCCAACGACCCGCGAGAGCTAGCGCTGGGGGAAAACTTCTTAGCTGCGGCCGTGAAGGCCTATAAGACCGATGAAGTATTAGGAACCTCGAACCGTGACATGGCCGAATTTCTTGCCGAGGTGCTCTCGTCTCGAAGGAAATCAACATACTTCTCATGCTCATTTGCACTGGCGCGGGATTCGTTGCCTCTCTGGAGGGAGTATGCGGGCGGCGGAACTGGCCTCTGCATCGGATTTAGACCTACCGCAATATCCTCCATTCCTGGTCGGATGCAGCTTGTTCGCTATGAGCAAGATGACATGAAAGACTTCTTCCGGTCGGTTGTCTTACAGATAGCGGCGAATATGGGGAAAACCCGGACGGTACCCCGGGTCTTGGCAATGGCTGAAGCGTTTGCCCTGATCAGTTCTATCAAGCACAGGTCCTGGGAATACGAGCGCGAAGCCAGAATCATTGTCAATCAGCGCAACTCGAAGCCCGACGCTGCGGAGATCATTACGCAGATGGTGAGCCTACATCCCGATGGCCGGGAAGTTCACTGGCGAGAACCGATGACGCGCCGATCACGTGACCGCGACGTGGGATATCTGCCGTTTGAGTATGGCCGATATTCCGGCGGCAAAGCTGACCCTCGGCGATCGATTGAAAGTGTTCATCTTGGGCCAAAGTGCCTGATGTCGTCAGCAGAGGTCGACGCCCTACTCGTTGCCGAGGGTTTTGCAGGATTTCGCGTGTTAAAATCAGAGTGTGCAGTGCAGTAGGCTGGGAGCGGGTCGGCACCTCCAAAATGGGTCGATCACTCGGGCGCTCCAATTTACGCGGCAGCGGAGGGACTTGCCCCCCGTGCCACCTCCAGACGTTCCAAACGGCTCAGC
>NZ_JBFUGJ010000305.1:0-7007 GCF_056402975.1 Mesorhizobium sp. P3_A9
GTTCATCAATCTGGTGCCGATCTTCGGCACGCTGCTTTCGCTGCTGATCGTCGGCGAGACGTTCCAGCTCTATCAGGCTCTGGCACTGGCCCTCGTGCTGAGCGGCATCGCGCTTGCCGAGTACAGCGGGCGCAAGATGGCGATGCGGTCACCAGCCAAGACACGCTGAGCAGCAAAAAAGCGCGACCGAGGCCGCGCCTTCTGATCTTTCATAACAAGCCAGGGATCAAACCCCGCCCACGTCGAACTGCAGCCGCTTGGCCGAGTCGATCGACTTGTGCGCCCGCACCTGCTCCAGCACTTTTTCCGGGAACGGTGCATCGAGATAGAGCAGCGCGATGGCGTCGCCGCCCGGCCGGTTGCGGCCAAGCTGGAAGTTGGCGATGTTGACGCCGTTCTCGCCGCACACCGTGCCGAGCAGGCCGATGATGCCAGGCGCATCAGCATTGGTGGTGTAGAGCATGTGCTGACCGACCTCGGCGTCGAGATTGATGCCCTTGATCTGGATGAAACGCGGCTTGCCGTCGGAGAAACAGGTGCCGGCGATCGAGCGTGTCCTGTGCTCGGTCTTGACGGTCAGCTTGATATAGCCGTCGAACACGCCCGACTTGTCGCGTTTGACCTCGGCGACGATGATGCCGCGCTCCTTCACCATGATCGGCGCCGACACCATGTTGACGTCGGCGACCTGCGGCCGGATCAGCCCAGCAAGTGCCGCACTGATCAGCGCGCGCGTGTTCATCGTCGCGGTCGAGCCGTCGAACAGGATCTCGACCTCGGTGATCGGATCCTCGGTGACCTGGCCGACAAAGGCGCCGAGCACTTCGGCGAGCTTGACAAACGGCTTCAGCCGCGGCGCTTCCTCCGCCGTGATCGACGGCATGTTGATGGCGTTGGAGACGGCGCCCTTGATCAGATAGTCCGACATCTGCTCGGCGACCTGCAGCGCGACATTCTCCTGCGCTTCCGCCGTCGAGGCGCCGAGATGCGGTGTCGCCACCACGTTCTCCATGCCGAACAGCTCGTTTTGTTCGGCAGGCTCGACCTCGAACACGTCGATGCCGGCGCCGGCCACCTTGCCGCTCTTCAGCGCCGCGATCAGATCGGCCTCGACGATCAGCCCGCCGCGCGCGCAATTGATGATGCGCACGCCCTTCTTCATCTTGGCGATTGCCCCGGCATCGATGATGTTGCGCGTCTTGTCGGTCAGCGGCGTGTGCAGCGTGATGAAGTCCGCGCGGGCGAACAACTCGTCGAGTTCGACTTTGTCGACGCCGAGTTCCTCGGCACGCTTGTCCGACAGGAACGGGTCGAAGGCGATGACATGCATCTTCAGGCCGACGCCGCGCGTTGCGACGATCGAGCCGATGTTGCCGCAGCCGATGACGCCCAGCGTCTTGCCGGTGATCTCGACGCCCATGAAGCGGTTCTTTTCCCATTTGCCGGCATGGGTCGAGGCGTTGGCTTCCGGGATCTGGCGTGCCAGGGCGAAGATCATCGCTACGGCATGTTCGGCAGTCGTGATCGAATTGCCGAAGGGCGTGTTCATCACGATGATACCCTTGCGGCTCGCCGCCGGGATATCGACATTGTCGACGCCGATACCGGCGCGGCCGATGACCTTGAGGTTCGTTGCGGCGTTGATCAGCTTCTCGGTGACYTTGGTCGCCGAGCGGATGGCGAGGCCGTCATACTGGCCGATCACCTCAAGCAGCTTTTCCTTGTCCTTGCCGAGGTCGGGCAGGTAGTCGACCTCGACGCCGCGATCCTTGAAGATCTGCACGGCAGTGGGAGAGAGTTTGTCAGAGACGAGAACGCGGGGCGCCATGGCGGCCTCCTTGAAAAGGGATTGTCGGGGAAATGGCGGCCCGCGGGCCGCCATGAAATCTCAGGCCGCCGCTTTCAGCGACGCCTTCTGCGCGGCGAAAGCCCAGTCGAGCCAGGGCAGCAGCGCTTCGAGATCTGAGGTCTCGACCGTCGCGCCACACCAGATACGCAAGCCGGGAGGCGCGTCGCGATAGGAGCCGATGTCATAGGCGACGCCTTCCTTGTCGAGCACCGAAACCAGCCCCTTGGCGAAAGCCCCCTGCGCGTCGGCGTCGAGCGCCGCGATATCCGGATCGGTGAAGGCCAGGCAGACCGAGGTATTCGACTGCGTCGCCCGCTGGACGGCGAGATGGCCGAGCCAGGATGATTTGCCGACAAAGCCATCGAGGACGGCCGCATTGGCATCCGCCCTGGCGACCAGGGTATCGAGGCCGCCAATCGATTTCGCCCAGTGGAGCGCATCGAGATAGTCCTCGACGCACAGCATCGACGGCGTGTTGATGGTCTCGCCCTTGAAGATGCCCTCGATCAGCTTGCCGCCCGATGTCAGGCGGAAGATTTTCGGCAGCGGCCATGAAGGCTTGTAGCTCTCCAGCCGCGCGACGGCGCGGGGCGACAGGATCAGCATGCYATGCGCGCCCTCGCCGCCCAGCACTTTCTGCCAGGAGAAGGTGACGACATCGAGCTTTTCGAAATCAAGCTTTTGCGCGAAGGCGGCCGAAGTGGCGTCGCAAATGGTCAGTCCCTTGCGATCCGCAGGGATGAAATCGCCGTTCGGCACACGCACGCCCGACGTGGTGCCGTTCCAGGTGAAGACCACGTCGCGGTCGAAATCGATCTTGGCCAGRTCMGGCAAYTCGCCRTAGCCRGCCTCGATCTTGCGCRCGTCGGCGAGCTTCARCTGCTTGACCACATCGGTGACCCAGCCGGAGCCAAARCTYTCCCAGGCGACCATGTCGACGCCGCGCTCGCCGAGCAGCGACCACAGCGCCATCTCGACAGCACCGGTGTCCGACGCCGGCACGATACCGATGCGGTAGTCTGCCGGGACCTGAAGGATTTCGCGCGTCAGCTCGATCGCCTGTTCGAGCTTGGTCTTGCCGATCTTGGCGCGATGGGAACGACCGAGCGCAGCATTCTTCAGCGCCTCGACCGACCAGCCGGGRCGTTTTGCGCAGGGACCTGAGGAGAAATTGGGGTTTGCCGGACGGAGTCCGGGCTTCGTATGCGTCGTCATCGTGGTCTATCCTTCCAGATAGTGGCCCCTCGTTGGGGAGGGGTGGCCCACGGACGGCGATATGCGTTCAGGCTTCGGGCGTCAAGAGGAAATTTTTTGTCGCTGCCGGGATACCGGCGATCCGCGATCAGGATCGCGTGATTTCAAACGCAAACGGCGGACCGCAGGGATCCGCCGCCAAAATCCTGTTCGTCCCCAGGCCTACCAGAGATCGTAGCGCAGCCCGAGCTTGACCTGGTGATTGCTGATCCCCTTTTTGACCGGATAGGAGGTCAGGCTTGCGGCCGTGACATATTCGGCATCCGGGGCGGAGAAATATTGATAGCCCAGGTCGACGGAAACGTTCTTCGTCACCTGATAGGCCAGACCGGCATTCAGCGTATAGGCCAAGGAGTACTTGGTCTTGTCGTCACCCTGGACGAAATCGTCGGTGGGGTCGTTATTGTCGGTGAAATAGCTCGCCGAAAGCTTGTGCGTGCTCTGCACGACACCGACGCCACCGCCCACATAGGGCGTGATCCCGACATAGGTGCCAAGGTCGACATAGCCGTTGAGCATGAGCGAATACGCGTAATTCTTCAGGCTCGCCGATGCCACGGTGGCGGTTGCCGGCGATACGACGGTCAGTGTGTCGTCGTAACCAACGCCAATTTTGTTGCCGGGCAGATAGCCGAGATTGAGATCGGCACGCAGATAATCGTTGAAGTGATAGCCGAAGCCGATGCTGGCAAAGATTGGGTCTTCCTTGTCGCTGAAACTCGCCGGCGTGAAGGCGAAATCATCCTCCTTGAAGCTCTTCTGCGCCAGATAGGAGACGTCGCCGCGCAGATACCAGCCCGAGCCGACTTCGACCGGCACATAGTCGGGGGCCTGGTCGGTATAGATCGGCGGGTCATAGTCGGCGGCGAATGCGGGGGCCAGCGGCAAGACGCCAAGTCCGGCAAGCGCCAGCACAATACGCGATGTGAGTGTCATGGTCCCGACTCCCGGATTTGGCGACACCTGCAATGAACGCGGCAGCCATCGTTTCAAGGAGCATTGTTAACCATAGTGGTTAAGTCACGGTTAAGGCTAACAGAGCGTTAGCGAATTCATTCCAGCTAATGCATGACGCCCTGAATTGGCGTTCCTTTCCAGATACTTCACTGGCGACAGCTGAAACGAAAACCGCCCGGTCAAGCCGGGCGGTTCGCGTGTATTCCGGGCAGTGAAGGTCTTACTTGGTGTAGACCGGCTCGGGTTCGGGCTGRTAGGCAACCACCGGYGCGSYGCACCCATTGTTGCCGCCGAACTGATAGCGCAGGCCACCGCGCACTTCGTGGGTGTTGATGCCGCGGTCGAAGCCTGGGCCGGAGCTGGTCACATCCCACTCGAACATGCGGCCGCCCTGGATATGGGAGAAGCGATAGCCAGCATCGAGGATGACCTTGTCGGTCAGGCAGTAGGAGGCACCGGCCATCAGAGCGTAAGCGAAGCGCCAGTTGGATGCTCCGGGATTGGTCTCAGCGGTGTTCGGGTCGTAGACGGTATCCCACTTGACATGCGCGCCGCCGATACCGGCGCCGACATAAGGCGTGATGCCGTGCCAGGTGCCGATATCGACATAGGCGTTGGCGAGCAGCAACAGGGCGCTCATCTTCGACACTTCGACCGAAGATGTGAGGAGATCCGAGGTACCGCCGTTGAAGTTCGACTTGAACCAGTAGTCGGCGGTCACGTCAGCGCGCAGATGATCGCTGATCTTGTAGCCGACGCCGCCGCCGACCGAGAAGCCGCCCTTGAGCTTGCCGTAGTCGAAACTCTTGCCGCCCGGCGTCACCGTACAATTACAAGGATCGACGGTGTAGGTCATGTAGTCGATGCCGCGCACATCGGACTTGTGATAGTCGATGTCGCCACGGATATACCAGCCACCGATGTCAGCCGGCTGCTCGTAAACCGGCGGCGGTGCCTCTTCGACCTGCGGCTCGGGCAGGTCGGCTGCGAAAACTGGCCAGGCCAAGCCCGCGAACAGCAACGCGAACAGGGCCTTTCTTGCTGTATTGAACATGCTTGTCACCCCTAGGAACCCTCGGAACGGCGATCGTGTCCGAATGAGATTGGCTTTCAAGCGTGGATAATGAATTGGAAAAGTTAAAAGGCGTTTAACCCTGTCAATTAACCACGAATCTCTAAAATTCGAAGGATTCGGGGATGATTTCGACACCCAGGGGGTCGGTTCCGGTCAACAAAAAAGCCCGCCGGAGGGGCGGGCTTGGATGCAACCGGAGAGCGGCGGCGTGACGCCGTTTGGGCGCGCCGGTCGCGACACCCTTTGGGTGCCCTAGGGATCAGGCGGCGCTGCGGGTCTCCGAGATGACCTCGACGATGTCGTTGACGACGGCCTCGACCAGCTGCGGATCGTCGCCCTCGGCCATGACGCGGATSAGCGGCTCGGTGCCSGASGGMCGGATRACCAGSCGCCCGGCCTTGCCGAGRCGRTKGCGKGCRTCYTCGATKRCCGCCTTGACCGGCGCYTCCTCGAGCGGCTTGCCRCCGGMRATAYGSACGTTCTTCAASARCTGCGGCACCGGCTCGAACTTCTTCGACAGTTCGCTGACCGGACGGCCCTGCCGTTTGATGCAGGCCAGCACCTGCAGCGCCGATACGAGGCCATCGCCGGTGGTCGAGAAATCCGACAGCACGATGTGGCCCGACTGTTCGCCGCCGACATTGAGACCATGCGCGCGCATATGCTCCACGACATAACGGTCGCCGACCTTGGTGCGGTGCAATTGCAGCTTCATGTCGCCGAGGAAGCGTTCGAGACCGAGATTGGACATGACCGTCGAAACCACGCCGCCGCCGGCAAGCCGTCCGCTCTGGTGCCAGGACTCGGCGATCAGCGCCATGATCTGGTCGCCATCGACGATCGTGCCATTCTCGTCGACGATCACGACACGGTCGGCATCACCATCGAGCGCGATGCCGATGTCGGCACGCACTTCGTGCACTTTCTTTTGCAGGCCGGCTGGATGGGTCGAGCCGCATTCCTTGTTGATGTTGAGACCGTTCGGCTCGACATTGATGGCGATAACCTCGGCGCCCAGTTCCCAAAGGGCGGCCGGCGCCACCTTGTAGGCGGCGCCATTGGCGCAATCGACGACGATCCTGAGACCCGAAAGCGACATCGAGCGCGGCAAGGTGCGCTTGGCGAATTCGATGTAGCGGTCATGCACGCCGTCGACGCGCTTGGCACGGCCAAGCCCGTCGGAATCGGCGAGTGCCAGTTCGATATCCTTGTCGAGCATGCTCTCGATGCGCTCTTCGATCTCGTCGGAGAGCTTGTAGCCATCCGGACCGAACAGCTTGATGCCATTGTCGTAATAGGGGTTGTGCGAAGCCGAGATCATGACGCCGATATCGGCGCGCAATGAACGCACCAGCATGGCGACGGCCGGCGTCGGGATCGGCCCGAGCAGGAACACATCCATGCCGGCGGCGCAAAGACCGGCCACCATCGCATTCTCGATCATGTAGCCGGAAAGCCTGGTGTCCTTGCCGAGAACGACACGATGGCGGTGGCTGCCACGCTGGAACGAAAGCCCTGCGGCCATACCGACCCGCATGGCGATTTCAGCGGTCATCGGAAACTTGTTGGCGCGCCCGCGGATGCCGTCGGTGCCGAAGTAATTTCCTGCCATGCTAGTTATAGTCCCTGACGGTTCTTTGCCGGCATCTCATGCCACAATTGGCCGATGCGCCATGATCACATTGTGTGATTATATGTTACCAATCCTTAGAAAATCATTGTTGTGCACTGCACACGACAGAGCCGCACTCCAACATGGCGGCATGTGGCACTGCAATATACCAGCTCGGCGAGCTATTCGACGCAGATGCACGCGGAAAATCTTGTTTTTGACCCGGTAGGCGACAACAACTTCATCACCTTATCGGGAGG
>NZ_JBFUGJ010000306.1:0-7005 GCF_056402975.1 Mesorhizobium sp. P3_A9
AACCAGAGTTAGGGAACCCGGCTTACAGGTGCCTCCAAGCATGACGAGGCGTACGCCCGGCACGGTTGCGAGTATCTGCGCGATCGCGAGACTGTTGGTGACGGCCGTAAGCGCAATGGGCGCAGCCGCGATGGCGCGGGCGACTTCCAGAACTGTCGTGCTTGCGTCGAAAATGACACTCTGCCCGGCGCGAAGTTCCGACATCATGGCCGCACCTATGGCCTCCTTCTCGGCCCTGGCGAAGTGTGCGGCAGTGGCGAGATCCGGCTCGAAGGTGGCGAGTTCAGTGCGTTGAAGCATCGCTCCGCCATGCGTTCGCTCCAATGCTCCCTGCCGTTCCAGTGTCTCGAGGTCGCGCCGTATGGTCGAAGGTGATGCGCCGATGAGATCGATGAGTTCCTGAACGCCGACGGTTCCTTCCCGTTTAAGGCATTCGAGAATGAAAGCATGGCGCTTGGCCGGGATCACATCGACCCGTCCACGCCCGCCATCGTCTTCCCATGATCCGGCGGACGCTGAGGGCGCCATATCTTCCACCGCAGATTTTCGTACATTCCTTGCCACGGTCGTATCTCCGCACAGTGCAGCAACGCGCTCGCCGGAATCACAGCGATCCCAGCATCGCGAATATCACGAATTCATCCGGCGAGCCCACTGGTTTGTGGTGTGGATGAGCGAATTCCTGCCGCTTTTGGTCTTATTAGAATTATTTTGACTGATTTTGATCACATGTGGTAAGCGATAGCCGTCAAACTTCGTCAGTTGGCGCTGGCAAGCGCGCAGTTCTTGTCAAAAATAGAAATCAAGTCAGTGATTTTAGAGCGTTTGGGCTCTGTTGCGAACCGGGTTGGAGGAACCATGCTTTTCTTGTCGAAGCTGAAATCGGCCTTTGTCGGCGCCGCTGCCGCGGCTTTCTTGTCAACGGCGGCTGTCGCCGCCGATCAACCCACGGTCGGCGTTGTCGTGCCGACCTTGGATGCACAATTCTGGAACAGCTATGTCGCTTTCATGAAGAAGGGAGCGGACGAGCTTGGTGTAAAGCTCGTCGTGCTCAACGCCGACAACAAGCCCGACCAGATGGTCAAGTCGCTTGAGGACCTGGTGGCCCAAAAGGTGGACGGCATTGTCTTTACGCCCTATTGGGCCACTGCTGCTCGCGGGCTTACCTTGGCGAAGGAAGCCGAGATACCGGTCATCCTCACTGACAGCTACCCGGATTTTTCGCCTCAGACCGAGCGTTTCCCCAACTACATCGCCTTTATCGGGCCGAGCGATGAAGACGCCGGATACCAAATGGCCAAGGCGCTGTTCGCAGCGATCAAGCCGGGGTCGGATGGCAAGAAAGTGATCGGCGTGGTGAACGGCACCACCGGCACCTCGGTCGCCATTGATCGTCGCAAGGGGCTGGAAGACGCTCTCAAGGAAGCGCCCGATGTGCGCGTCGCCGGCGAAGTCGATGGCAATTTCGTCCGTGATACGTCACAGACCGCGTTTGAATCGCTCTTCCAGGGCAATCCGGACATCACCGGCGTCTGGGCTGCGAACGGCGGCACTGCGACCGGCGTGATGGCTGCTCTCAAGAATCACGGCAAAGCGCCCGGCAAGGACGTCATGGTCGTCGGAATGGATCTCAACCCTGAGAATGTCGATGCGGTAAAGTCCGGCGACCTGCTTTTCGATATTGGCGGTCATTGGCTTCAGGGCGGCTTCGCCCTTGTCGCCCTTTTCGATCAGATCAAGGGAATTCCGGTTCCCGCCGGCGCCGACAATGTCAAGCTGAAGCTGCTGCCGCTGACCAAGGATCGCGTCGCGCAGTYTGAGAAGGACTTTCCCGGCGGCGTGCCGACATATGATTTCCGGCAGCACTCCCGCTTCTACAACAAGGACGCCAAGCCGGCCGTGTTCGAGATGCAGTATAGCAACTGAACGTCCGATTGGGCCTGCCAGCAATCCCACGGTTGCAGCCAGGCCCTGCCTGGCATTTGGGCGTAGTCAATTCATGACACTTACCGCGAGCGACCTGCACAAAAGCTATGGCCAGACACGTGCCGTGGATGGCGTATCCGTGGTGCTCCGGCCCGGTATGGTTCACGCCATCGTCGGCGAAAACGGAGCCGGCAAATCGACGACCTTGCGTATGCTTGCTGGCGCGGAACGGCCTGACAGCGGCGCTATGACCTTGGATGAAGCAAGATATGCTCCACCAAGCGTTGTCGGAGCGGCGGCCCTTGGCGTATCGCTTGTATACCAGGAAATCACGATCAACCGTTCGCTGACCGTTGCCGAAAACATCTTCATCAATCGTCTGCGACAGTTCGCCGGCCCTCTCGGTTTTGTCGATCGCAGGCGTATGGAATTGGCGGCGCAAGCTATCCTCGAACGGATTGGCGCGCAAATATCGGTCTCTGCCGACACAGGCAGCCTCAATCTCGGCGAGCTGAAATGCATCGAGATCGCCCGAGCGCTGTCTACAAACCCGAAAATCCTCCTTCTCGACGAATCCACCGCCTATCTCGATCATCGAGAGGTTCAGGCTGTCCTTCGCGTCATCAGCGAGCTCAAAGGGCAGGGGATGACTGTAGCCTTCGTCTCCCATCATCTCGACGAGGTGCTTGCCGTCGCGGATGAATTGACGATCCTGAAAGACGGGCAATATGTCGGAACATATCGCACGGCCGAGATCGAGCCCAATGAAATTCATCGCCGCATGGTGGGGCGCGAGCTCGCCAAAAGCATCTATCCGCCGCGGCCGCCGAAAGATCCAGGCAAGCCTCGACGGGGTCCTGTTGTCTTCGAAGCCTGCGAGGTCGCCGTTGGGCGCGAACTCGACGGCGTCAGCCTGGATGTACATGCCGGCGAAATCCTCGGCCTTGCCGGATTGAAAGGCGCTGGCGCCGAAGCGCTATTCGCAGCCATTTGCGGCGACTTGCCTTTGCGCAGTGGCTCGATGAAGCTTGCAAATGGTTCATACGCGCCGTCGAGTCCGACTTTCGCCTGGCGACAGGGCGTCGCTCATTTGCCGGGTGACCGTCACAATGAAGGCCTGATCGCCGACTTCAGTCTCCTCGACAATCTGGTGATGGCCCGCCCACCGCATCGTGGGCCGTTCTTCGATCGCGCCGCTGCCATTGCCATCGCGGGTGACCTCATCGCCCAGTTCGGCATCAAGACGCAAAGCGTCGACGCGTCCTGCCGTTCACTCTCGGGTGGCAACCTGCAAAAGGTGGTGATCGGCAAATGCTTGGCTGTCCAGCCACGTCTGCTCCTGCTCAACAATCCTACACGCGGCGTCGATATCGGCGCCCGCGCGGAAATCTATCGCATCATTCAGCAGAAGGCGGCGCAGGGTCTCGCCGTGATCCTGTCTTCAGAAGACATGCCTGAGCTGATCGGTATGTCGGACCGCTTGCTGGTACTCCGGCAAGGACAAATTACGCATCGCATCGAGACGGCAGCCGATGCCACTGAACATGACATCATTGGACATATGGCCTGACCATGGAAACGAACGACACGCCGAGCGCTACCACAACACCGAGCGCAACCGGGGAACCGACCTTGAATGCAAGCAGGTTCGAAGTCGTCAAACGCAGTTTTCCGCTTGCCATGCTCGTTCTGCTCATTGTGATCTTCTCGATATCATCGCCACGCTTCTTGACCTTCAGTAACCTTCTTATTGTGCTTCAACAAGGCACGGTGCTGCTGGTTGCCGCGCTAGGCATGACCTTCGTCATCATGGCTGGTTCCATCGATCTTTCAGTCGGTTCAATTGTTGCACTCGCGGCATTGGCAGCCGCGTTGACAGCTGACAGCCTTGGCGCTGCGGCGATCATTCCCGCCATTGCCGTCGGTGCGGTTGCCGGATTGATCAATGGCGTTCTCCTGGCCAAGGGCAAGGTGCCGTCCTTCATCGCAACCATGGGAGCGATGGTTGTCTATCGCGGCGTCGTGCTTCTTTTCACCCGCGGCGCGCCTGTCTCGATCGAGGATGAGCAATTCCTGAATGTCTATACCAATCGGACTTTGGGCATTCCGCATTCCGTGATCATTGGCTTAGTGCTGATGGTTGTCGCGTATGGCATCATCAACAGGACGGTGTTCGGGCGGGAAGTTCGTGCCATCGGCGGCGGAGAACGTGTCGCCATTTTAACGGGCATTCAGGTCGCTCGCGTGAAAATCTATATGTATGTGCTTCTCGGTGCCTTGTGCGGCATTGCCGGCTTGCTGCAAGCCGCGCGCGCCATGGCCGCCACCGCCCAACTCGGGGAGGGGCTTGAACTGGACGTCATAGCCGCGGTGGTGGTCGGCGGAACACCATTGACCGGAGGCGTAGGCAGCGTTGTCGGTACCATGTTGGGCGTCTTGATCATCACACTGCTTTCGAATGGCATGAACATGGCTGGTGTCGATCCGTACCTTCAGAATATAGTCAAGGGTACGGTTCTGGTATGCGCCGTATTCGTGACCATTGATCGCAAGAAGATCGGCATCATCAAGTGAGCGTCGACCTGCTGTTGGGCGAGATCTCGCGCCTTTTTTCGGATCTTCGCGCACTCGACGTTGTATCTCCAGTCTGCGGCAGTTCGTTTCACGGCCTCTCGATGGACGCTGACCGGGCCTGCGAATAGACTGCCACTGCGATCAGTGTCAGCAGGCCGATGAACCAATATTGCCAGGCTTGTGACAGACCCAGGAAAACCATCGACGAATTGACTTCCTGGATCAGGACGGCGCCAAGCAGCACGCCGATGAAGCTGCCGCGTCCGCCGAAAAGACTGGCTCCGCCGAGGACCACTGCGGCAATGCTGCCCAGCGTGTATTCGATGCCCTGATTGGGATCGCCTATCCCGAGCTGCGCCACCACCATCATGCCACCAAGCGCCGTGAGCAAGCTGCAGGCGATGAACGCGCCGACGACAGTCCAGCCTGTGCGCACACCAATATGCGCCGCCGCCTTCTCGTTAGAGCCAACGGCGCGCAAGCTCATCCCCCAACGGCTGTAGCGCAAACCGACTTCAAGGATGATTGCCAGGACCAACGCGACGATGAACACGACCGGAATGCTGCCGATGGTGGCTTTGATGGTATCCATGACGGTGGCGCTGATGGCCCCATCGGGATAGGGCCGCAGCAACACCGAGATGCCCTGAATGATGATGTAGACCCCTAGCGTCGCGGCGACGGAGGTGAAGTTTCCGAACCGAACCAAGGTCCCGTTGGTCAGGCCGACGAGGGCTGCGGCGCCAAACACGGCCAACACGCCAACGATTATCGTCCCCATGCCGGCACCTTCATTCAGGAAGAATGACGCGATGACGAGGCTCAAGCCAATCAACGGGCCGACCGACAGATCGATCCTGCCGGTGAACACTGCGCACATCTGGCCAAACGAGACGAACGCCAGCGCAGCGGAAAGGAACAGGATTTTCTCGATGTTGAAGCCTGAGACGAAACGAATGTTGTGGCCAGACGCTACCAAGCCCAGCAACACGATTAGCCCGGCAAGCACGAAGCTTGGAACATAGTCGCCGGCGGCAACCATTCGCAGCCAAGAGCGCGTAGCGCCGGATCTATCTCGTCCTTGCTGGTCGGTCTTGCGATGGGTGGTGGCCGTTATCATGGTCCGGCCGATATTGGCCTCATTGACGTCTTGGCCTGAGAGTTCGCCCACGACGTGGCCACGGGAGAAGACCAGCACGCGGTCGCATAGGCCCTCAAGCTCGACAATGTCGGATGAGACGATCACCACCAATGTCCCGTGCGAGGCGACGTCACGCAGGATGCGGTAGATTTCGGCGCGGGCACCCACGTCAACCCCGGCTGTCGGCTCCTCTGCCAGGACGAGCGACGCCTCTGCCAAGAGCGCTCGCGACAGGATCGTCTTTTGCTGGTTCCCGCCGGAAAGCGTGGCGACATTCTGCTCGATCGATGCCGCGCGAATGTTCAGGTCCACACGCTGCGCTTCCATATGCCGCCGTTCGAGCGAACCGTCGACGACACCAAAGTTCGCGAAACGTGACAGGGCCGAAATGGTGCCGTTTTCGCGCACGGAAAGACTGGGAAAAAGGCCTTCATGCTGGCGGTCGGGAGACAGATAGATAATGCCGGCACCACGAGCGGCACCAGGGTTGCCGAGCGGCACGATCTTCCCATCCAGAGTGACGGCTCCACGGGCATTTCCAAGCCCTGCCAGCGAACGCAGGAAGTCGCTCTGGCCGTTTCCGGTAATGCCGGCGATACCAACGATCTCGCCGCCACGCGCCGACATGTTGATGTCTACGAAATCAGCGCCCGAAAGCCCTTTGACCTCAAGAACACTCGCGCCACTCATGACACCGGATGATTTGGGCGGAAATTGCTTGGTAACGGTGCGTCCGACAATGAGGTTGAGAATCTGGTCATCGCTGACATCGCGCACCGGTGCAGATCCCTTCACTTCACCGTCACGCATGACGGTGACCGTGTCTGCGATCTGTCTGATTTCCTGCAGCCGATGCGAAATGTAGATGACCGCCGCGCCCCGAGCCGCAGCTTGGCGCACGTTGCGAAACAGGATGTCGACAAGGTCGGCTGTCAGAGCCGCGGTGGGTTCGTCAAGAATGAGGATCTTCGGGTCGATCGCAAGCGCCTTGGCAAGTTCTATCAGTTGGCTTTGTGCGACGTCGACATCGCACAGCCGGGTCTTGGGGTGAACGGCAGAGCCAACACGACGGAGTTGGGCGACTACCCAGTCATTGGCATTCGCATAATCCGTTCGAAGCGCTGCTGGAACTGCAAGCAGCAGGTTTTCAGCCACCGTCAGATCAGGAAGCACTGCCGGGTGCTGATGCACGATGGCGAGCCCGAGCCGCTGCGCCTGTGCCGCGCTCAAGCGATCTACAGTTTGTCCGCATATTTCGATCGAACCCTGATCGAAGCTCAAATTCCCGGAGGCAATGCCCATCAATGTCGACTTGCCTGCGCCATTTTCTCCCAGAAGCGCATGAACCTCGCCACATCGTGCGT
>NZ_JBFUGJ010000307.1:0-6988 GCF_056402975.1 Mesorhizobium sp. P3_A9
GCCAGTCTTCCGGCCAGTTGCCGGGCTTCCGTGGTGCCGCCGAGTATCAGAATACGGTGGGTCATCATGCCTGCTGAGGGTCCGCGCAGCGCCAAGCTCAACTCTCGATGGCTGACGGTCATTGGCATCGGCGAGGACGGTTTAGCCGGTCTCGGCGACGAGGCCAAGCAGCGGATCGCCGAAGCGGAATTCATCTTCGGCGGCAAGCGGCATCTGGCGCTTGTCGCGTCCTTCGCCAAAGGCAAGCCCTGCCCCTGGCCGGTCCCTTTCGATGCGGGAATGAGCGACGTGCTGGCGCTTGCTGGCAGGCGCGTCTGCGTGCTCGCCTCCGGCGATCCCTTTTTCCACGGGGTCGGCGCCACTCTCGCCCGCAAAGTGAAGCCGCAGGCGATGCATGTCATCCCCGCGCCGTCAGCCGTTTCGCTGGCGGCCGCTCGCCTGGGCTGGGCACTGCAGGACATCGAGACGATCTCGCTGCATGGCCGTCCGCTCGACCTGATCCGGCCGCTGCTGCAGCCAAACGCGCGCATCCTGGCATTGACGTCGGATGCCGAAGCGCCAGCGGCAATTGCCCGCCTGCTCACCGAACTCGATTTCGGCGCCTCGCGGCTGACGGTCCTGGAGGCACTTGGCGGGCCAAAGGAAACGCAGCGCACGGCTCGCGCCGATGCCTTCGCCCTCGAAAACATCAATCCGCTCAACGTGCTGGCGGTCGAAATTGAATCCGGCCCGGATGCACGTATTCTGCCATTGGYGTTCGGCCTTGCCGATCATCTCTTCGACCATGACGGCCAGATCACCAAGCGCGAAATCCGCGCCATCACCCTTTCGGCGCTGGCGCCGAGGCGTGGCGAATTGCTGTGGGATATCGGTGCCGGCTCCGGTTCGATCGGCATCGAATGGATGCTGGCCAATCCCCTGATGCGCACTATCGCCATCGAGGCCGACCCGACCCGCGCCGCCCGCATCCACCGCAACGCCGCCGCCTGCGGCGTTCCCGGCCTTGTCGTGGTGGAAGGCAGCGCCCCCAAGGCGCTTGCAGGGCTGGACACGCCGGACGCGATCTTTGTCGGCGGCGGCGGCAGCGACACCGGCGTGTTGAAGGCCGCCATCAAGGCGCTGCGCCCTGGCGGCCGTCTGGTCGCCAATGCGGTGACGCTGGAGATGGAAGCCCTGCTTCTCGCCCAGCACACGAAACTCGGTGGCGATCTCACCAGGATAAACATTTCGCGCGCCTCGCCCGTTGGCTCGATGCAGGCATGGCGGCCGGCGATGCCGGTCACCCAGTGGAGCTGGGTGAAGCCATGATAGTCGCGGGCATCGGCAGCCGAAAAGGCGTGAGCGTTGAAGACGTGCTTGCCGCGATAGAAACTACCCTCGAAGCACATGGGCTGGCGATGACTGCGCTGTCCGCTTTGGCGACAACCGAGTTCAAACGCCGCGAAGAGGCCATTTTCGCCGCCGGCCGTGAACTCAATCTCCCTGTCATAGTGGTGGATGTCGCGGGATCCGAACCGTCGCTCCCCCTCACCCAGCCTCCGCTTCGCTCGGCTGACCTCTCCCCGAGGGGAGAGGAGACTACCAGCGCCGGCGCCAGTCTCTTCTCCCCAACGGGGAGAAGGTGGCCCGAAGGGCCGGATGAGGGGGCCGCCTCGCGCAGCCTCTCGCAAGATCTGGCCGGCACGCCGTCGGTTTCCGAAGCGTCAGCCCTCGCCGTTGCCGGCGTCGGGGCAAAACTGCTTGGCCCCCGCACCGTGTTCGGCCCGGTCACCTGCGCCATCGCCATCAGCGGAGATGCTGAATGACCGTCCATTTTATCGGCGCCGGTCCGGGCGCCGCCGATCTCATCACGCTGCGCGGCGCCAGGCTTCTGGCAAGCTGCCCGGTCTGCCTCCACGCCGGTTCGATCGTCGCTCCCGAATTGCTGCAGCATTGCGCACCGGGAACGAAACTGATCGACACCGCACCGATGTCGCTCGACGAGATCGAGGCCGCCTATCTCGACGCACATAACGCCGGCCATGATGTCGCCCGCCTGCATTCCGGCGACCTCTCGGTGTGGAGTGCCGTTGCCGAGCAGATCCGCCGGCTGGAAAAGCACGGCATCCCTTACACGCTGACGCCGGGCGTTCCTTCCTTCGCCGCTGCCGCTGCCGCGCTGCGCCGCGAGCTGACYATTCCCGAGATCGCGCAAAGCCTGGTGCTGACCCGCGTTTCCGGCCGCGCCTCAAAGATGCCGCCCGGCGAAACGCTGGCCGGTTTCGGCCGCACCGGCGCTACGCTTGCCATTCATCTGGCCATCCACGCCATCGATCGCGTCGTCACCGAGCTGACGCCGCATTATGGCGGCGATTGCCCGGTGGCGATCGTCTTCCGCGCCTCCTGGCCGGATGAGCGCGTGCTGACCGGCACGCTGGCGACCATCGAGGCACAGCTTGCCGCCGATCCGATGGAGCGCACTGCGATCATCTTCGTCAGCCGCTCGCTGGCGGCGGAAGGCTTTGGCGAGAGTTCATTGTACGACGCCCATTATCAGCGGCGCTTTCGCGGACGGGACGGATTGTGAGCGGCAGCACCAAAGACAACGGCGAAAACGCCACGCTCGAACAGGCGCTCGCCCGGCTGAACTTCAAGCCGCGCCGGCTCGAGCCTGGCCATGTCTGGCTGGCCGGCGCCGGTCCTGGTGACCCCGGCTGCCTGACCCTGGAAGTGCTGGCAGCGCTGACCGAGGCGGATGCGCTGGTCTACGACGCGCTCGTCTCGCCGGATGTCGTCGCGGTGGCCGCAAACGCCGAGCTGTTCTTTGCCGGCAAGCGCGGCGGAAAACCGTCGATGAAGCAGGACGACATCACCGCTTTGCTGGTGCGGCTGGCGCGCGAAGGCCGCCGCGTCGTCMGGCTGAAGGGCGGCGATCCCTATATTTTCGGCCGCGGCGGCGAAGAGGCGCTGGCACTCGCGCGCGAAAACATCCCGTTCCGCGTGCTGCCCGGCCTGACCTCGGGCCTCAGCGCGCTGGCGGCCACCGGCATTCCGGCCACCATGCGCGGCATCAACAAGGCGGTGATCCTGGCGACCGGCCACGCCGCCGGCACCGATGACGACATCGACTGGGCAGCAATCGCCCGCACCGGCCAGCCTGTCGTCGTCTATATGGGCATGGCCAATCTGCCGCTGATCGCAGCCGCCCTGCTCGACGGCGGGCTGGCGCCATCGACGCCGGCGGCGGTGATCGTCGCCGCGACGACGCCGCAGGAACGAACCGTCGTCGCCACGCTCGCCACCATCGCCGAGGAAGCCGCCGCCGCAGGCCTTGCCTCGCCGGCACTGATCGTCGTCGGCGGCATCGTCGCCATGCGCGCGGCATTGATGGGGCAAGCATGACCGCCCGCGCCATCATCATCGGCGCGCCGCGTTCCGGCTCGGGCAAGACCAGCGTCACCATCGGCATCCTGCGCGCACTCACCCGTCGTGGACTGAAAGTGCGTGGCGCCAAATCCGGGCCTGATTATATCGACCCCGGTTTTCATACCGCGGCCACGGGGCTGTCCGGCGTCAATCTCGACAGCTGGGCGATGCCGCCATCGCTGCTCAATGCGCTCGCCGCGCAACAGGCCGACGACACCGATTTCGTCATCCTCGAAAGCGCCATGGGCCTATTCGACGGCATTCCGGCCGCGCCGGGGCGCACCGGCTCTGCCGCCGACCTCGCCCGGCTCTACGGCCTGCCGGTGCTGCTGGTGCTCGACGTGTCCGGCCAATCGACCACGGCGGCGGCCGTCGCCAAGGGGTTTGCCACCTACGACCCGGATGTGCGCATGGCCGGCGTCGTGCTTAACCGGCTGGGCAGCGAGCGCCACCGCCGGCTGTCCGGCGACGCCATCGAGGCGATCGGTCTGCCCGTCGTCGGCGCCATCCTGCGCGATCCCACGCTCAATTTGCCCGAACGCCATCTCGGCCTCGTCCAGGCCGGCGAGTATGATGATCTGATGGCGCATCTCGACCGACTGGCAGACATGGCGGAGAAATCGCTCGATCTCGACGCGATCATGGCGCTGGCAACGCCCCTCACCCCGGCAGTTGGTGACTTCGACGGCGCGCTGCAGCCGCCCGGCCAACGCATCGCACTGGCCGAGGATGCCGCCTTCACCTTCCTCTACCCGCATGTCGCCGCCTACTGGCGCAAGGCCGGCGTGGAGATCGTTCCGTTCTCGCCGCTCGCCGACGAAGCGCCCGACCACGAGTGCGATGTCTGCTGGCTGCCCGGCGGCTATCCCGAGCTTCATGCCGGCAAGCTCGCAGCGGCGGAGACGTTCAAAACCGGCATGGCAGGATTTGCCGCAACGAAGCCCATTCACGGCGAGTGCGGTGGCTTCATGGTGCTTGGCGAAGCGCTGGAGGATCCAACCGGCGAAACGCATCGCATGCTCGGCCTGCTCGGCCACTCCACCAGCTTCGCCAAGAGAAAAATGAACCTCGGCTATCGCGAGGCGCGGCTGCGCGCCGACTGCCCGCTTGGCTCACAGGGCGCGCTGATCCGTGGCCACGAATTCCACTATGCGCAGATGACAGCCACCGGCAATGATGAACCTTTGGCCGACCTCGCCGACGGCCAGGGCAATCCGATCGGCGCTTCCGGCTACCGGCGCGGTCATGTCAGCGGCACCTTCTTCCACGCCATTGCGAGGGGCTAGAACAAGATGCCGAAAAATGGCGACCGGTTTTCGGAAAAGATCAGGCTCATGGTCCGGAACATCATCGTTTCGCCCCGGCAGATCCTCGATGACATCGCGCACTGCCTGGTGTTTTTCACCAGACTGCCGCTCCCCGTCTTCGATTTTCGCGGCCGCAGCCTTGCCGCCGCGATCTGGGCCGCCCCCATCGCCGGCCTTGTCGTCGGCCTGATCGGCGCCATCGTCTTTGCCACGGCGGAACGGTTTGGCCTTGCCATGGGTCCGTCGGCAGCCCTTGCCCTTGTCGCAACGGTGATCACCACCGGCTGCCTGCACGAGGACGGGCTTTCCGACGTCGCCGACGGCTTTGGTGGCGGCAAATCGCGCGGACGCAAACTGGAGATCATGCGCGACAGCCGCATCGGCGCTTATGGCGCCATGGCGCTGGCTCTATCACTGCTCATCCGCTGGAGCGCGTTGTCGCAATTGGTCGACCCAACGCAGGCTCTCTTTGCCCTTGTTGCCGCGCACGCGGCCTCGCGTGGCATGCTGGGCGCCTTCATGCATCTCTTGCCCCCGGCGCGCGACGACGGCCTCTCGGCCGGCGCCGGCACCGTCTCGCTTGAAATAGCGATTACTGCTGCCGTGCTTGGCGCCATCCCGCTCGTGCTGCTTGGGCTCGGCGGCGCCATCGCCGCGCTGATCCTGCTTGGCCTGCTGTTCGCCGCCTTCCATGCGCTCTGCCTCAACCAAATCGGTGGCCAGACCGGCGACACGATCGGCGCCTTGCAGCAAGTGAGCGAAATCGCGGTGCTGCTCGTCGCTTCCGTAGCCCTCTCTTGATTCCCTTTGGCCTGATTCCCCTTGATTCCCTTCCGGAGACCTTGCCCCCATGCCCTTCAAATCCCTCGATGAACTGCGCGCCGCTTGCCTCGATCTGCCCGCCGGAAGCGATACGGCCGCAAAGGCCGTTGCCAGCCGCCAGGACACGCTGACCAAGCCGCAAGGCAGCCTCGGCCGGCTGGAGACCATCGCCGCATGGCTGGCGCGCTGGCAGGGCCGCGACATGCCCAGACTGGACCGGGTGAAGGTGTTCGTCTTCGCCGGCAATCACGGCGTCACCGCGCAAGGCGTGTCGGCTTTCCCCTCCGAGGTGACCGTGCAGATGGTGGCGAATTTCGCCGGCGGCGGTGCTGCCATCAACCAGCTYGCCCGTATCGCCGGYGCCGAACTCGACGTCATCCCGCTCGATCTCGATCATCCGACCGGCGATTTCACGCAAGTGCCGGCAATGGATGAGAAGTCCTTTCTCGCCGCCGTCTCAGCTGGCTATGACGCAGTGACGAAAGACCTCGACCTCGTCTGCTTCGGTGAAATGGGCATCGGCAACACCACGCCGGCGGCTGCCATTTCGGCGGCGCTATTTGGCGGCGGCGCGGAAAAATGGACCGGGCGCGGCACCGGCGTCGACGATGCCGGCCTGAAGCGCAAGGTGGTCGCCATCGAAGCCGGTCTCAAGCGCCACGCCGCTGCCCTCGCCGATCCGCTGGGCATTGCGGCTGCACTCGGCGGCCGCGAACTCGCCGCCATCTTCGGCGCCACGCTGGCCGCCCGTCATCTCGGCATACCCGTGCTGCTCGACGGCTTCGTCTGCACCGCAGCCGCAGCCCCGCTGGCAAAGCTGCACCCGACCGGCCTCGCCCACACCATCGCGGCCCATGTCTCCGCCGAATCCGGCCATCGCGGCCTTCTGGAAGCACTTAGCCTGCCGCCGCTGCTCGATCTCCGCATGCGTCTTGGCGAAGGCTCCGGCGCCTGCCTCGCGGTCAACATCGTCCGCTCGGCGCTCGAGTGCCATGCAAGGATGGCAAGCTTTGCCGAGGCGGGGGTCTCGGAGAAGTAGATTCGCAACGCCCGGATCACACCCGATGAATGAGCCCTCGCAGATATTCGGAGACCCCAAACAGGGTCTTCGGGATATTCTTGCTCGGATTATCCGGGATTTCGACAGCAAGAGCGGAGCGTTTACCGGGCTGACGTACAATTCGCCGTGGATACTGGCAACGCAGGATTGGGCAGAGCGATCAGGCCATACGGTCGAAGAGCTGTGCGAGATGATTTCTCAGTGGCGGATTTCGATCTTTTCTGGCGAGCAGACCGGCCCGAGAATCGTTCAGGTTTYTTGAAGACCTCCACAGCGCGGCAGAAGAGTGGAGAACCGAGACAAATTACGTCGATCCACCCCTGCCTTATGATCCTGAAAAGGCAAAATTCCCCAATCGCAAAGAACTGAAAGCCCATACTCTGAAGGCATGGAG